>JAISES010000472.1 GCA_031263965.1 Prevotella sp.
CCCTGTCGGTAGAAATAGGCCACGAACCGCCTGTTCCTGTATCCTGAAGCGCTTCTTTCGGATTCTTAAGGGTTTGTTTCAACAATGTATTTCTTGAAATATCCTTATGTATCCACGAAAACGCAAAATAGATACTATAAACGGCATCCCTTGTCCATGTATCAGGCCATAGCGCCCCTGTGGCAAAAGTAGAATCGCTACGCAGATTTTTTTGCATTTCTTCCAATGCCATGTTGTAAAGAGCTACTATCATACGGTTGTTATCAGCCGTAAATACAGGGAATGCCGAGATATCCTTTTCCAACTTCCACACCCCGCCTTTTCCATGATAGTCTGATAAAATTTCCGTGTCACTTATAGCTTTAGACACCCTCATTCCTAAGAAAGAGGCTTCAACTACGCTATCAGGAGCAAAGGCATAAGGCAGTGTAGAACCATTTTCGCGTACTACGGTCCAATGCGACCGGAAATCCGTTTTTCTATCCAGGGTTTCAACCTTCAATCCATCGCCCGATTTTGCAAGGAACTGATCTTCTTTTCCTTCGATATTTAATGTATACCAACTGCAATTGGTCATTTGACGTATACCAAAACCCTTGTATTCCCATGTCAAATTCCGAAGGTCGCTACCTTCCGGTTTTCCACATACGACATTACCGCCACCATCTACTTGCAGATAATTACCCGACTTTTTATTTTTCAGTTTTACACTCTCTGTATCTGTCGATTCTGCTATCCATAGATAAGTATCACCTGCAGGTTCAGTTCCAAACTTTAAAACTCCATTTTCTTCATAGAAATAATCACCCGACACGCGGCACTGGAAACTCCACTCCGAAAACACTTGTACATTCTTATTCGCCTCACATCCTGTGACTAGAATAATTATGAGCAATGACACAAATAATCCTGTTTTTTTCATAACTATATTCTATTCTAATTATAAATTCAATTCTTTCTCTATCTGTTCCAATGTTTTCCCTTTTGTTTCCGGAATCCATATTTTCACAAAAACAAAAGCAATTACACAAAATACGCCAAAAATTCCGAACAGGTAGTTTACTCCCAACGAATTTGAAATAACAGGCGCAAACTGTATTGTCAGAAAACAGCATAACCAGGTAATTGCCGTAGAAAACGACATTGCAATACTCTTGATGCGATTTGGATAAATTTCGGAGATGATAACCCACATAACGGGAGCAAACGATGCTGCAAAGAATGAAATGTATGCCAATAAAGCAATCAGGACACCTATCGCATTAGGTACACTGCCCGAAAACTCAAATGTAAGGTAAGACAATGAAACTATCATTCCTACGGCTCCTGCCGATAAAAGAGTTTTCCGTCCTTTCGAATCCACTAATTTCAGAGCAACGATTGTCATCAGGAAGTTTATTAATCCGACAATCATAGACTGAAAAAGAGAATCGTCTTTCATGGAACCTGCCGACTGAAAAATATCGGGAGCAAACATGATCACAGCATTCACACCTGTCAGTTGTTGAAAAGCAGCTATTAGACTGCCTATTAGTACAACTTTGCCGGTTTTTCCCTTAAATAATCCACTTATCGAAACCTTTTCTTTTCCTTTTTCGGCATCTAAAGCTTTCTCCATTTCCGGTAAATCTTGCCTTACAAGGTCATTTCCTCCTATTTTATACAATACTCCGGCTGCTTCCTCCCTTTTGCCTTTCGATAGTAACCAACGCGGGCTTTCGGTAAAAGAACCAAGGAGACAGGCGAGGTAAAACACGCCAAAAACAGCAGGTACGGAAAGCATATACCGCCAACTGTTTTCGCCCAAGCTTAAAAGCAGATAGTCGAAAACATAAGCCAACAGAATACCGATGGTAATTGCAAACTGATTGAGTGACACGAGTGCGCCTCTTTGTTTTGCAGGAGCTATTTCTGAAATGTACATCGGTCCAACTACTGAGGTTGCACCCACTGCCAGGCCCGACAATACGCGAAAAACAGTTAACAGAAGAGCCGATGGAGCTAAAGCGCATCCGAGCGCAGATATAATGTACAGGACGGCTGTAATGATCATTACCTTTTTGCGTCCGTACTTGTCTGTGAAACTACCTGTGAATAAAGCTCCAAACAAGCAGCCTATTGTAAGCAACGCCGCGACTGTACCCAAGCCGCTTTCAGTAAGCGAGAATTCACTTTTTATCATATCGTTGGCTCCTGCTATCCCTGCCATATTTAATCCGAAAAGCAAACCTCCGTTGATAGCGGCAAAAGTAATCCAATATAAATATTTATTTGATTTCATGGTATTTTATGATTTATGGAATAAAATTTTCCCAAATACTCTCTTTCAACTGTGGCCTGGACACATAAAGAAATGTATCCGGATTTTCTTCAAACATCCCGTAAATTGATTTTCCTTTTTCAATGTCCAAAGCCTTATAATCTTCCGGTGATTTCTCCATCAATGCAGATTCCCCGTAGCATTCATTTCTTAGCCAGATAATCTCATTCTTACCGTTAAACACCGGAAACCATGCGATGCCTTTATGCTTGCGCACTCCGTCATATACAAAGCCATAATCCCTGTCGCACCATGCCCCGAAGGTTAAAGGCTGGTCAGGATTTGCACTAATAGTTGCATGTGCCCAATATGGAGGAACAATAACTACATCCCCGGGTTTGGCATACACGGCAAAGCACCTGCCCGGATTATCTTCTGCATATTCCTGCATATAGATAATGGCTTCGCCCGACCATATTTCGTACACTTCGGGAGCAGACCATTTGCTATATGCCGATACTTTATGGATATGTCCCTGACTACGAATAGGTTCTTTGCCTAATTTACCCGCAGCATAAGTTACAACGCCATAAAGTAAATGCATTTCTTCAAGGAGTCTTTTATGCTTATTTTTTCCTACATCCATTGCAATAGCATAAACTACTTCCGGCCCTGCACAATCAGGATCCATCAGACTTTTGCGAATATCGTCCAAACGGCGGTTTTCGACTTCCGGCCCAAAAACATCTTCTCCGTAACGAAAACCCATAGGATTCTCTGTCGGAGAAATAGAGAATCCCGGGTCAAATGATTTATTATTCATATGCATTAGTTCGCACGTATGCTTTGATGGTTACACATTCTTTCCCTTCGGATAAACCATAAGGACGTATCGTATATTCTTTTACACAGGCAGGAATAATAAATGTCTCGGCATAATGGACTACAAACGGCTCGAAAGAATTTGCCGGACTTTCTATTATAGCCTCATCGCCCTCAACCAGATTGAGGACATTTACGCCATCATTGGTATTATGCAACACAGGTTTGGTAAAGTAATGGCGCCGTGTTTCTATAAACTCGCGTTCATGCAATCCTGTAAACTCCTCACGCCATCCATCGCCCTCGGCGACAACCATTCTACGGTCTAGAATTTCACGGCGAACCCAGTCTTCGTTTCTTTCCCATTGGATTACATCTTTACCCCGCTCTACATTTATAGGACGGGGACGTCCGTCCAGCCCCAACCTGCACCAATCCCAAAGTTTGAAAGTAAACAGGTTGGGCGTAGCGCTAACTTCGAGTACAACAGAATTTGCCCCCGAACAGTGTACCGTTCCGGCGGGAATAAGTACGTGATCGTGTTTTTTAACCGGATATACTCCGGCATATTTTTC
>JAISES010000404.1 GCA_031263965.1 Prevotella sp.
AAAAGTTAACAAGATACGAGTAGACAAGTTAACAACTTGTAACTTGTTGACTGATGACTGTTAACTGTAGAGGTTTGCTCTGGTGCTGCGTAGCATCAGTTATATTATTTACCGTACTAAATACTGCCCTAGCATAAAAGCGCCCGCAAGCATTGCTGCTAAACCTGCTAATACCGCCCACATCTGTGTCGTCCTGAGTTTTTTTATCAGGTCACCAATTGTTAGTTCTGCTACATCAATCTTTTTACGCGCTTTTTCGTTCTTGCTATTTTTATATTGCTCTACTTTATTTCTCCAACTTAGTAGTACTCCGTCAAATTCAGGAGTAAACAACGATAATCTATCCGGTTTTAAATATAACACATACCAATCGAAGCCCCTTTCTAAAAGGCCTTCCGTCTTCAACCCTTCTTCAATAATTATCATTAAAGGCTGGCCTTTGGAATAGGCCATTGCCGATTCTATCTGGTTCCATGGAGTTGGAAATTTAGCTTCTTTCAGTACTGACTCACTTACACTTCCCCTTTTTTTCAGTCCTGAAGGAAAGTAAGTCCTCTCCAAAGCTATAATAACAGAACCATAACAGTTATCCATCAAATCGTTGATCGCTTTCAGAGGAGAGTCGATACTAAATTTATTTCTCCCTACTGTATTAGGAATTAACCCTACCCCTCTTAATCTTCTTCTATAGCTAAAACAAAGTCCTCTTGCTGTTTAGTAGCTGTCGCTCCTACACTTATAAAAATATTATTCTGTTCCATATTTAGATCAGCTGTAAAGTCATTATAATTTGATAAAATTATTAAAAACTTTTCCCTTCTCAAAACTATCAACACAGATAATTCTATTTGCAGTTTTAACAAAATGCAGTAAAAAGATAACTCCACTTTGCAAAATGGCTAAAAACGTGATTATCACCACCCAAAACCACCTCTTTTACTATTAAAAATAATGAATGATGTAAGCTGATAAGGAAAATTTTTATTACCTTTGTAGCGCTTAAAAATATGTTCTACAACATAAAAAGAACTGGAATCGATTTTAAGACATAAATATCGTTGATTCAATTTTTTAACTATAAAATTTAAAACAAAGATGATTAAAGTAGGTATTAACGGTTTTGGACGTATCGGTCGTCTTGTATTCCGTGCTGCACAAACAAGAAATGACATTCAGGTTGTAGGTATCAATGACCTTATCGACGTAGAATACATGGCTTATATGCTACGTTACGATTCTATCCACGGACAATTCAAAGGTACTGTTGAAGTTAAAGACGGTAAATTGGTCGTTAATGGAAACGCTATCCGCGTAACTGCCGAAAGAAATCCTGCCGATTTGAAATGGGGCGAAGTAGGCGCTGAATACATAGTGGAATCTACCGGTCTTTTCCTTGAAAGATCTAAAGCTCAAGGCCATATCGATGCCGGCGCAAAATATGTTGTAATGTCGGGCCCTTCAAAAGACGACACCCGTATGTTCGTTTGCGGTGTGAACGAAAAAACTTACCAAAAAGGTGAACAATTCGTTTCCAACGCATCTTGTACTACAAACTGCCTTGCTCCTATCGCTAAAGTATTGAACGACAAATTCGGTATCGTAGAAGCTTTGATGACTACGGTTCACTCCACTACTGCTACCCAGAAAACAGTAGATGGTCCTTCGGCTAAAGACTGGAGAGGCGGACGTGCCGCATCAGGCAACATCATCCCTTCTTCGACAGGCGCTGCCAAGGCTGTAGGTAAAGTTATCCCCGAACTGAACGGAAAACTTACAGGTATGTCGATGCGCGTTCCTACACTGGACGTTTCAGCAGTTGACCTTACAGCCCGTCTGGCTAAAGATACTACTTACGATGAAATTTGCAAAGCGATGAAAGAAGCTTCGGAAGGCGAATTGAAAGGTGTTCTCGGATATACTGAAGATGCAGTTGTTTCTTCCGACTTCATCGGCGATCCCCGTACTTCTATCTTCGATGCCAAGGCCGGTATCCAGTTGAGCCCAACATTCGTTAAAGTCCTTAGCTGGTATGACAACGAGTGGGGATTCTCAGTGAAAATGCTTGAACTGATCTCTCACATGGCTAAAGTAAACGGATAATATCAATTATCTTATTATATGGAAAAGGGCTGTCTTAAAGGACGGCTCTTTTTGTTTTTTTATTCGGACTTTTATTTTATATTTGCCGATACCACTAAAATCTACGTACAATGAAAGTTTTACATCTGTTAATTCCATTCATATTATTTCTTAGCTGCTCCCGTAAAAATACCGGCTCTACGAATATACAGGCTTTCACTATCAAAGATACAATTGCGATATTCGAAGAAGAACCGCTACAAGAGCAGGACAAACCCTATACCGTTGTGGAACAGATGCCCTCCTTTCCCGGAGGAGAGGCAGAAATGCAGAAGTTTATCAGAGATAATCTCAAATATCCGGTAGTCGATGAAGAATCAGGAATACACGGGCGAATCACTGTCAGGTTTGTAGTTTCTAAAACAGGAGACATCAAAGATATACAAGCCATCAGGGGAGGTATTCTCTGCGACTCTCTGGTATCCGTGGTCAAGCGCATGCCCCGCTGGATACCGGGCAGACAAAACGGAGAGGCTGTCGATGTATATTTCACTCTGCCGATGTATATCAACTTTAAAAGATAATTCAGACTAAGAAACTGTTTGAATTTTATAGCAAATTTTTTTTATAGGTATTTTCAGATGGATTTTTTTCTTTTTGCTTGCAGGTTTAGCGGGCTAAACCAAAAGTAAAAAGGGAAAAATACGCTGAAAAGAGCATAAAAAAATTGCTAAGAAGTTTTTTTTCAAATCCTATAATAATATTTTTCGATAAAATTCAAACAGTTTCTAAATATGTAACACTCGATATTTATTTTCGTCTTTATATAAAATAGATATATCAGCATGAAAAGACATACTATCTTCACTTTCCTTTTGTTTTCTCTAGCCGGTATCTGCTTTGCCTGTTACCAACAAGAAAAAACCTAACTTACAGCCTACAAAAATAAAAAGTGGTTTTTTTTAGAAAAGTTGTACAATTGTGCAATTATTCGTATTTTTGTACTATGGAAAGAGAGATTATTGCTTATGGACATTATTACAATGAGTTTGTAAGTACTTTGAATGAAAAGGAAAAATTAAAACTCAAATATATATTGTCGCTAATGGAAACAAGCGACCGCATGCCGGTAAAATTTATGAAATTTATCAGGGATGGATTATTTGAGTTAAGAATGGAATACAATAGCAATATCTACCGTATATTCTTTATTTTCGATGGAGACAAAATAGTGGTATTGTTCAATGGCTTTCGAAAGAAAACACAAAAAACACCATCAAACGAAATAGAAAAAGCATTAAAGTTAAAAAATGAATATTATGAATACAAACAATCATCTCATAACAAACATAAGTGAGCAACTTGCAAAAGAATACGGAAAGCACGGCACTCCCGAAAGAGCCAAGTTTGACGAGGACGCATACGTTTTTTATACAAGCCAAATACTGCTCGAAGCGCGAAAAGAAGCAAGATTAACACAGACTGAACTCGCCAAGCGAATAGGGGTGGATAAATCATATATTTCTCGTATTGAGAAAGGGATTACAGTTCCAAGTGTAGCCACTTTTTACCGTATTGTCGCTGCTTTGGGACGATCCGTAGAATTAACTCCTGCATTGTGAAAAATATATTTTTTAGCAGTTGTTTTACAAATGTTTTACAGTGAGGTATTCTCTGAGACTCCCTTATTTCTGTGGTCAAGCGCATGCCCCGCTGGATACCGGGCAGACAAAACGGAGAGGCTGTCGATGTATATTTCATTCTGCCGATGTATATCAACCTTAAAAGATAATTCATCCTAAATATGTAACACTCGATATTCATTTTCGTATTTATATAAAATAGATATATCAGCATGAAAAGACATACTATCTTCACTTTCCTTTTGTTTTCTCTAGCCGGTATCAGCTTTGCCTGTTACCAACAAGAAAAAAAACAACTTACAGCTTCTCAAAAAGCAAAAGATTTTGAATACCTGTACGAAACACTAAAAGACAACTATCCGTACTTCGGCGTAGGAAAGCGTGCAAACGGAATAGACTGGCTCTCGAAAAAAGATGAATACATAGGGTTCGCTGAATAATATCAACCAACTGATTTTCATAAAAATAGGCCTGTAAATATTTCCTTGTTTTGGGAAAAAGAGGTATATTTGAGTGTTAAAAGCAATTTTTATGAAGTACA
>JAISES010000248.1 GCA_031263965.1 Prevotella sp.
AGATTCTTTCTTCTTTTCGTTAAAAGTTAGTGCAGCAGATGGAGCTTTTTTATCCAGGAAAGTTATTTATTTTAAGTTTCCATTATCCGGTCTATTTTATAAAATACAAACTAACGATTCTTCATTTTTAATTTTTAAAGTAGATTGCTTCACTCCGTTCGCAATGACGAGTGAAAGACCTTTTGGGACAGTCTCTTCTTAGTCTTATTCGAAGTGCTGCTAATTATATTATTTTGGAGGGTTTACAGGCGTACTTCGGCTACCATTGGGCTTTCTCCATTCAGAAAGAATTGTTTTAAGCTTAGGCGGATTTACAGATTCCACAATCCATTCGCGCCCATCACCATCAATATATTTGTCTCCAACTTTATATGACGAAAGATCAGGTGTTTTTGCTGGTGGTGGAGGCGGTACTTTTTCGTCTTTAACTATTTTAGGCGGGGTGAATACTACCGTTTCCTTTTTCTCTTCTTTCAGAGGGGGCGGCGGAGGCGGGGTTTTGTCATCCTTAACTATAGTTATTTTAGGCGGAGTGAAGTGTATAGTCTCTTTCTTCTCTACTTCCTGTTCCTCTGCTTTAATAGTATCTTTCTTGGTTTCAATGTTATCCTTCTTTACTTCTGTTATGCCTATATTTCCATCATCTGTTTTTGTTTGATCATTCACTTTTTTTGTGCAGAATGCAAAGGCAAACAGGAAGAACAAGGGCAACATTGCCGTCTTTTTCATCATAGCTATGCGTGTTGATGTTGTTTTTGTCATCATAGTCAATCGTTTTTTAGTTAATAAATAATTAAGATTTGAAGTTAATGACAGACTATTTTGCCGGCTGATTTTATCTATCAATATCATTTGATAATGAGGAACATCGTTATAAGCGCTTATGACGCCCTCATCGGCTAAAAATTCATGGTTAAGTTTTATTCTATTTTTGTATAAGTATAATACCGGATTGAACCAGAACAGGATTAAGAGAAGTTCTATAAAGAAGATGTCCAATGTATGCCATTGTCTGACGTGAGCCATTTCGTGAGTTAGTACCTCCTCCTCTATCAATCCTGCTTTATATTCGTTTTTATTTAAGAAAATATAGTGTCCGAAGCTATGCGGGACAGATTCCGTATCAATTAATACTATTTTCATATTGCCCTGAACCGCATGCTCATTTTTCTTTATCGTTATAATAAGCCGCGTAATGTTTATCAGGAATCTCGATAACAAAATACTTGCTATTGCAACGTAGCCGATGAGAAAAATATTCAGGGGATTGACTGCTTTTGCTTCTTCCCGCACACCGGCCTTTTCGGTTGTAAATTCTATTTCGTTTGTAATAATCCGTGCTTCAGTAAATGGCAAATTGCCGGCAAAAGCAGAATCTCCCGAAATTTCTATCGAAACGAAAGGTACTGTTATGGACAATATGAGGCTGAACAACAGGTAAAACCTTTTGAAACGGTGCATTGCCTCCTTTTCCAGGATAAAATGGTAGATTGTCAGAAGCAACAATGAACATATGGTCATTTGCAGAAGACAGGTAGTCATGATTTTTTCTTTTTTATTTCCTGATCTACAATTTTTTTCAAATCTTCCAATTCTTCGGCCGACAGATTACTGGTCTTGGCGAAGAACGAAGCAAATTGCAAAGCAGAATCTCCGAAGAAATCTTTGATTATTCCGTTTACATGTTTCGAGAAATATTCTTCCTTCTTAATCAGGGGATGATATTGCCTCGAATTCCCATAGAGTTTATAACCTACAAAACCTTTATCCTGCATCCTTTTCAGTAGGGTTGCCACAGTGGTCGATGCCGGTTTAGGCTCGGGATAATTATCTATTATCTCTTTCATAAATATATTTTCACCTTTCCAGATGATTTCCATTAGCTGCTCTTCGCTTTTCGACAGGCTCATTATTCTACGGTTAGACATTTAGTTCTACAAATGTAGAATAAAAAAATTTATTTCCAAATTTTTTGGATATTATTTTTAAAAATTTAAGAAACTGTTTCTAAATAAGTTCTATTTCTCCCGTCATAGCGAGGGTTTACCCGAAGCAATCCAGCAATTGGCCGGTTAGCGGTAGGGGCAGTCCTTTGTGACTGCCTGAAAAATACAGATGGATTGCTTCGGGTAAACCCTTGCTATGACGGGAGTCGCTGACCCTATAAATACGTCATTTATTTTTATTGATTACTTAAAATACACTGAAAACGATAAAGTTTGCTTGCTTTATGAATATTTGATGTAAATTTGCATTTATACTTTATGGAAGGAACATTTAACATACACAGAGGTAATATAAACGACAACGAGAAAGAGTTCGAAAATGCTCTCAGACCGTTGACATTCCGTAGTTTCAGCGGACAGAATAAGGTTGTAGAGAATTTGCAGGTTTTTGTCACAGCGGCAAAGATGCGCGGCGAATCGCTGGATCATACTTTATTGCACGGGCCTCCCGGATTGGGGAAAACTACGCTTTCGAATATTATAGCCAACGAGCTTGGCGTTGGTTTTAAAATTACATCGGGACCGGTACTGGATAAGCCCGGCGACCTTGCCGGATTATTGACTTCGCTCGAAGCAAACGATGTGCTTTTCATAGATGAAATACACCGGCTTTCTCCTGTCGTGGAGGAATATCTGTACAGTGCGATGGAAGATTACAGGATCGATATCATGATAGATAAAGGCCCTAGCGCCCGTTCTGTGCAGATAGAACTTAACCCGTTTACCCTTATCGGGGCAACTACACGCAGCGGTTTGTTGACAAGTCCTTTGCGTGCGCGTTTCGGTATCAATATGCATTTGGAATATTATGATATCGATACCCTTATGCATATTATACTTCGTTCGGCAGATATACTCGATATACATACCTCGGAAGATGCAGCTATGGAAATAGCATCGCGCAGCCGCGGCACTCCGCGTATTGCCAATGCCCTGTTGCGCCGGGTGCGCGATTTTGCACAGGTGAAGGGTTCGGGTAAGATAGATAAGTCTATCGCAACTTATTCCCTCGAAGCACTCAATATAGACAAGTACGGTCTCGACGAAATCGACAACAAGATACTGTTAATCCTCATTGATAAATTCCAAGGCGGGCCTGTGGGTATATCCACCATTGCTACGGCATTAGGCGAGGATAGTGGTACGATAGAAGAGGTGTATGAGCCTTTCCTCATCAAAGAAGGTTTTATGAAACGTACACCGCGGGGCCGCGAAGTTACGGATTTGGCCTATAAGCATCTGGGACGGAAAAGGCAAAGTGAACAGGGTTTTTTATTTTAGCGGATCAACTTGAATTTAGAATTATTCATAGCGAAACGGATTCACTTCAAAAGTGAGAAAGGGGAGAAACGGGTTTCTTCCCCCGCCATAAAAATAGCTGTTGCCGGGGTGGCAATAGGGCTTGCGGCTATGATATTGTCTTTATCGATAGTCGTTGGCTTTAAAACGGAGGTGCGTAATAAAGTCGTAGGATTCGGTTCGCATATCCAGATAACTAACCTGAATAATACAACATCTTACGAAAGCCAACCGATATCGGTTTCTTCCGAATTAGAGAAAGAGCTGGCCGATGCTCCCAATATAAAACATGTACAGCTTTACGGGACAAAACCCGGAGTGATCAAGACGAAAGACGCTTTTCTGGGAATTATGCTTAAAGGAGTTGGTGACGATTATGACTGGACTTTCTTTAAACAGAATATGGTCGATGGTTCTATTATCAATCCGCAGGATACTTCTGTTGCCAATCAGGTAATCGTATCAAAAAATATAGCATCGAAATTACATCTTAAAACAGGCGATAGTTTTATTGCTTATTTTGTCGGCGAACGGAATGTGGAGGAGCGTAGCGCCCGCAAATTCAATATAACGGGGATATACAGTACAAATTTTGAAGAATATGACAAGCTTTTTGTTGTGACCGACTTATCCCTGATACAGCGATTGAATAAATGGGAACCTGATCAGGTAAGCGGAATAGAATTATTGGTCAAAGATTATGATAAGTTAGAGGCGGCTGCCAGGGACGTTTATTTCGATCTGATGACATACCGGGATAAGGATGGTAATACATTGCTTGCACGTTCAATAAAGGAATTGAATCCTATGATATTCAGTTGGCTCGATTTATTGGATATGAATGTGTGGGTGATTATCGGGCTTATGTTTGTTATCTCCGTATTCACTGTGATTTCGGGTTTGCTGATCATAATACTGGAACGAACCAATATGATAGGCATGCTCAAAACCCTTGGGTCAGGGAATTTCAGTATCCGTAAAACGTTCTTGTATGTGGCTTCATTTCTTATATTGAAGGGGATGTTCTGGGGCAATATTATAGCGCTTTCAATTCTATTGATACAAAAATATTTCGGGGTGGTAAAACTTAATCCGGATAATTACTATGTATCCGAAATGCCTGTAGATATAAATATTCTTTATATTTTGCTTATAAATACAGGTACGCTTGTATTATCTGTTGTGGCTATGATCGGCCCATCTTATCTTATCGCTAAAATTTCTCCTGCAAAATCCATCCGGTTCGAGTAACTGTTATTCGTGATGATAAGGCTCATTGTTGAGTATTGTCATTGCCCTGTATAGTTGTTCCACAAATATGAGACGTACCATTTGGTGCGAGAAAGTCATGCGCGACAAAGTGAGTTTCTCGTTTGTTTTGTCATATACCGCTTGTGAAAATCCATAAGGTCCGCCAATAATGAATACAAGGCGTTTTGATACGCTGTGAGTTTTCTTTTCGATGTAGCCCGCGAATTGGGCGGAAGTATATTCTTTCCCTTTTTCATCCAGCAGCACGATGTAATCTCCCGATTGCAAACTTTTGAGGATCAGCTCCCCTTCCTTTTCTTTTTGTTGTTCTATGGTAAGGTTTTTAGTGTTTTTTATATCAGGGATAACCTGCATTTCGAAAGGAATATAATGTTCCAGTCGTTTCCTGTATTCATCTACGGCATCGATAAAATATCCGGTGTCGGTTTTGCCTATGACAAGAAGGGTGATTTTCATATCTGATCTTTAAAATGCAAAAATACGATTTTCTGTTTATCTTTATATCAAAACTGTGGAATGAACGATTTAGATAAAGAAAGTCTCAGGCAGGGAGTATATGACATTGTCAAATATATTCCTCGTGGACGGGCAACCAGTTACGGGGCTATTGCCAAAGCTGCCGGTTATCCGGGTTTGTCGAGAATGGTCGGGAAAATAATGGCCGGATGTTCGGAAAAAAATATTCCTGCCCACAGAGTAGTTAACAGCCAAGGTATCCTTTCCGGAAAAGACGCATTTGGCTCTGCCGGAGAAATGCAAAAACTATTGGAAGCCGAAGGCATCATCGTCCGAAACGACCGTATCGTAAACTGGAAGTCCGTATTCTGGGATCCGCTAAAAGAAATCAAAATAGAATAAACTACCTGTTTCCCAAATCCAGATACATCATCTGGAAGAAAGCTTTTGCTTTTTTCTCCAGGTCCGGATTTCCTTCGTGCCGGATAACACCCTGTTTGTCGTTGTCATAAGTCACTGTTCCGGTAGAATCGGTCATGCAGAATCCGTTTACATACGAATAAAACGCAAACTTGTTTCCGTCAGGATTCAATACGTCTTTGCTGAAAATAAATTCATCGTGTTTTATACTCATTTGCGATAATAAAGTCGCCGCCAGATCGTTCTGCGAAGCAAAATCCTTTATTGCTTCCGGTTGCCTCACAGCCCCACCTATCCAGATCATAGGAATACGGAACCGCCTCGGATCACTGTTATTTATATCCTTCGGATAAGATTGCATAGCATGGTCGGCAACAAAGATTATCAAAGTATTATCCCAGTATTTCGTAGCTTTCAATTGCGTTACAAAATTACCCAAACATTCATCTGTGTAATGGACAGCATTAAGAAACGGCTCTTTAAATTCATTTGCGGGAACATCGAACGGTTCATGGCTGCTCAATGTCAATACCGTTTTAAAGAATGGAGTTTCTATTTCTTTTGTTGTCAGGCCTTTGTATAATCTTTCGATAAGAAGCTTGTCGGGAACGCCCCATTTAGTCATCCGTTCACTCAGCGGAAATTCTTTATCCGCTACAATATCCTTTATGCCGCAAGCCCCTACAAAATAAGAACGCATGTTGGCAAAGTCGGCATCTCCTCCATAGTAAAAAGACAGATTGTATCCGGTTTCTTTTAAAGCACGGGGTATAGTGGGTAAATTCCCTGTCTTTTGAGGATACTTCATTATCGCAACGGTTGGATGTGCAGGATAGCCGCTCAATACAGACACAAGGCCTCGGTCGGTACGGAAACTGTTGGCATAGAAATTTTCAAAAAAGACACCCTCTTTCGCAAACCGGCTCATATTGGGCGCGATAAGCGAATCTAAGGCTACATCGGCAGAAAAGCTTTCCAAGATAAATAAAATGATATCCGGCTTGTCAGTTTTCAGCAATCGGGGAATACTGTCGCTATGCGGTTGATTCGTGATCTTATCAAATATTCCGGTTGCCTCCTCTTTTCCATAAAACTGATACTGCGAAGCAAAATCATCGGATTTGATAAAGGAATACATTAAGTTAAACTCCGGATTGATGGCGGCATGATTAAGGAACATATTGTCGCTGTAATATACTTGCCCTACATTCATCGTGGAGACTGTAACGCCTCCCCTGACCGGTAGAAATAATGAGACTATGAGCAAAATTAAAACGATGCCTGTATTACGGATAGATTTCGGCACTTTTAGTTTTAAAATCTGTTTGCGGAGAATAAATACATAGCCGGTATATATGATTGCAGCGGAAATAATGGTAAAGAGAAAGCCTAGTGTTATCTCAACGACAGAGCCGCTGGCAAATGCTTCTTGCGGTTTTTTCAGGTAAAGAAAAACCGTAGAATCGAAGTGGAATCCCCAATAAGGATATATGACGATGTCTGCAACTGTAATGATCGCGATAATGGAAAGTATGATGATAAAATAAACATTAAATATCAGGGCAATGTATTGAGGTTTGATCCAGATAGAGAAAATCAATATTAAAGCAGGAATAGCTGTAAGATAACCACTCGCCGATAAATCGAGAGGAAGCCCATGATACAGTACCTGATATATATCGCAGGCAGAAATACCCCCTCCTATAGATGAATGAGTAAGGATGAAAGCAACTTTTCCTGTAAAGAAAAGCAAAACGAAATAAAAGAATATGCTAATAAATAGTAGTATACGCTGTTTCATTGGGAAATATACCTATTGAAAATAACAAAGATACAAGTTCTGAAAAAAAAAGTTGCAGTTATTTATGAAATTTCAATACATATTGCCTCTATTATGTAAAAACAGAAGTAGAACTCTTTAAATATTGATATCATGGCTAACATAGAAACAGGCGGAAATGACGCTAAAAAAGGGAAACCGCAAAGAAAAGTATTAAGGGTAGATTTTACTCCGATGGTAGATATGAACATGTTGCTGATCACATTCTTTATGTTCTGTACTACGCTTAGTATTCCGCAGATCATGGATATTGCCATGCCGGATACACGAGGTGGGGAAAGCCTGATACCCGAAACAAAGTCATTGACTGTAATATTGGGCGAAAACAACAAGGTTTTTTATTATGAAGGGCAGGCAAATTATGAGGATTATACTTCGTTGAAGGAAACAGACTATAAAGGCATGCGTGATATATTGCTTTCTAAGAATAGCACAAACCTGTCCAGGATAAAAGACCTGAGATTGAAACGGGGCAAAAAGCAAATCTCTGATGAGGAGTTCAAAGCTGAAGTGACTAAAGTAAATAAGTCGGAAAGTGGAATTTACACCCTTATAAAACCGACAAAAGACTCTAATTTCAAGAATCTGGTGGATGCCTTGGACGAGATGCAAATATGCGGGGTTGGCAAGTATATGATCGTTGAACCGAATGAAGGGGATGACTTTTTGATGGAGAATCTAAAAAACAAAGGTCAATTGACGGCGATGGCAGAGCGTCCTAAATAAAACCGGATTGTTCTTAATTTTGTATAAATAGCGGAAACTACAGGTCGTATAACTTGTAGTTTCTGTTTATCTTCGTGGCAGCCTAAGGATATTAAATTGGCTATCAGCAGCTTTTGAAGATTCTCGCATGAAACGGGCAGTAGATAAGTAAGGATTAAGCGCTTGTAAACAGTTTTTTAATTCCAGTCGGGATCGTAACCAGATGGACGCCCCCGGTTTTCGTACTTCAGGTCTTGAAGCATCGATGAGCTCGCCCGCAAAGAAACGTAATATGTCTTATATGGGCCAACAGGAATAAAGCTTGCCGAAAGAGACCAGCAGTGAAGATTACGGGTAATATTACAAGTCAGGTCAGCTAATTTTTTATTATTAAAATCATAGCTGGCATTGAAGTTAAAGCTCCAGTTCTTGGTAGGTTGTATGTTGCCGCTAAAACCGAAATTCTTAGTCAGTTGCCCTTTCAGCTCGGCATAGCCATTACTATCCGGTTCAGACCAACGACTTGGATTCAGGTTGTAGTTCATCGAAAGATTGAAATTCAAGCTCCATTTTATCTCATTCTTAACATATCCATCCTCGTCGTATTCATTGTCATCTTTCTTCTCTGATAACAAACTCTTTCTTTCTTGCGACTGGCCTTCACCTTCGACAGTTCCGGTTCGTTGTCCTTCATCCGGCCGGTCTTTACCCGATTCTTTGTCTTTATCTTTCCCGAACCATTTCTTAAAGGTGTCTTGATTAATGGAAGGGGAAATAGAATATCCTATGCTCCGCAAACGGCCAAAGCCTTTTCCGTTAGCGATACGCAATTCATTTACTCTCTCAACCCTCGTTGCCTTCCCTTCATTATCTCTTTGCGTAACTTTATATAAATATGGGTCCCAAATTGCATTTACATTGAAGGGAAAAGACTTGCTCAATTTCAAACGAAGGCTTGTATTAATATCGCTCCACTTAAACTCTTTTGCCTGCATATTATAGCTGAAACCGATACCCAGGTTATCGATAAGACTGTATTTCTTGTCCTTAACGGAGTCATTCTCTATTTTTTTTACCTTCATCTCCACATTGTTTTCGAACTGGAAATTGATTGCCCCCTGAGATCCCTGCCCCGGTACGCCAAACATTTCATATCGGTAAGGAGAGTATGTATAAGGCACATAATTCCCTTGATAATCATAATGATAGTAAGTCTCATAATAGCCAAATCGAGAACCGCCAAAATCGGGAGCATAGCTAAGACTTATGCTAGGAGAAAAGACATGCCGGATTTGCGCCTTATCGTAAAATACAGGTGTGAACATTCCATATAGCTTGGTCTGAAAGCTCAATGCAGCATTAAAGTCATAAACCCGGTTGAAACCATTAGTAGTATCTTTAGGCACTAATGTCCGGGTATTAGGGTCTTCTGTTATTCCAACCTTGCGGGTATACCAGCGCTCTGTATAGTTGAACGACGGCGTTATATTCAGATAGTTCAGCACATTGAATGTGGCTGAAACCGGAATGGAATGCTTCATTGCATGCTCCCATTCGGTCATGAGATTCGACTTGAACAACCGATCCTCTTTCGTCTGTATGCTATTCCGAAGGTCTCCCGAATAGCTCAGTTGAATTTTCTCATACCAACGCTCCGCTCCTACTGCCTCTTTCCGTTTGAAAGGTGCGACACGGCTCATGGTCATGGTCATGTTAGGCAGAGTCAATGAGATGGTAGAGTCTGATGTTCGTTGAGCGGCATTTATAGAAGCAGAAAAACTCCAGGGCGAATTCGGTATCCGTTGAGTTATATTTACAGTCGAGCTTTTTGTATTTTGAGTTGCAGCAGGAGTAAAAATACTGTTCAGATTATTCCGGTCGTAAGAACTGGTAGAGAAGTTTACACTGGCCGAAACAGTTCTAAATTGGTCGAATTTAGGATCTTGCGAATGAGTCCAATTCAATCTCATATCCTTTGCCACCGAATAGTTAATATCCTTTTCTCCTGTTTTAGTGACAATATACCCTGCGTCAAACGATCCCGAATACTTATAACGCTTACGGTAAGTAGAGCGGGCATTTAGCCCCCACGATCCTTTCGTATATATTTCGCCGGTCAAAGCCAGATCGATGTGATCGCTGATAGCAAAATAATATCCTCCGTCACGAAGATTAAATCCTCTTTCGAGTTCATCTCCATAAGAGGGCATGATTATCCCCGAAGAATATTTTGAGGAAAAAGGGAAAAAACCGAAAGGTAAGCCGATCGGAAAAAGAGGTAAGTCTTCGATGACAAGATACGCCGGACCGGCCACAACATTTTTACCATGCCTCACCTTACCTCTGGTCAAAGCCAGATAAAAATGCGGATGTTCGTGGTCGTCGCAGGTTGTATATTTGGCATCTTCGGTGAAATACGAATCATCCTCATTCTTCTTCGCCATATCTGCAATAATATACCCTTCCCCTTGCGCCGTTACAAGATGTGTGCTGTATCCCTTTTTAGTCTTGAAGTTGTACTTCATCGTTTTGGATTCCAACTCGGAATTTTTGTCTGCAAAAACCGGAAACCCGAATTCTTTCCCCACCGAATCGAGTCCGAAAGTAGCATAAACCAGGCTGCTATCCATATTCATAAATACCTTTTCGCCTTTCAGGGTAATATCCGCATACTTTACTTCAGCTTCTCCGTATAAGTAACCCCAATTATCGGCAGTCATCACAATAGAGTCCTTGGATGTATAATCTACAATGGCTTCCAGCGCCGACTTTTTCTTCGGGACACTGTCCACAGATAGAGAATCCGGTAAAAAACGGGAAGAATCGACAACCGTAGGGGGCAATGTATCTTGCAATGATAATATTGTATAATATCCTTTACCTGTAAATTGTGCACCCAAAAACGGCACAGAAAACAAGATAAATAAGAATATATATATAAAGAATCTAATCTTTCTCATTTGCAAGATACAAGATATCGGACTTAGAGCCTGTTTAAATTTCTAACGAATATTTTATTATATATAGGTTAAGAATCCGGTTCTTCATTCATTTTCAGCCTCTTTCTGTCGGAAGAGAGTTCTAAAAATTTGAATGGTATAAATTTAAACAGACTCTTAGATATTTGGGTGCAAAGCTAATGAATTAAACACGAATGCGTAATATGAAAAATCAAAAAAAGTATAAAAATTACCGGTCTCTGTAAAGAATCTTAAGTTCTATAAAATAAATATTAATTACTTAATAGCGCTGCCTGACCGTCAATCTTCTTTCTTTTTATTACTTTTACAGCATTGTTACATTTTTAAAAGATCTTTCTATGAAATATTTTTTGCTGGCATTTTCATTCTGCATGCTTACAATAGGAATTGAAGCACAAGACTACGACAGTTATTTTATCAATAAAACATTACGGGTAGATTACACCTTTTCAGGGAACAGTAAAAACCAGACCGTATCATTGGATCAGTTATGCCAACTTCCACAATGGGCAGGTCGAAAGCACAATTTACCCGGATTACCCAGACAGGGCAACGGACAGATCAAAGTCACCGACTTAAAGAGTGGAAAATGTATTTATAAAGATTCTTTCAGCACCCTGTTTCAGGAATGGCTCGACACCCCCGAAGCCGGAGCAGTAAGGAAGAGTTTCGAAAACACATTCCTGATACCGTACCCAAAAGAAAAGGTTGTGGTAGAAGTAAGCCTCAGGAACAAACTGGGAATTTATGTGACAGCGATAAAACATACAATAGACCCGAATGATATTTTAATAAAGAAGAAAGGCTTAAAAAGCATTCCTGATTATACGGTAGTACACAAAGGAAGTTCCCCTGATATAAACAAGTCCGTCAATGTTGTTATCCTTGCGGAAGGATACACCTCTTCCGAGATGGAAAAATTTAGAAATCATGCACAAATAACATGCGAAGCATTATTCAGCCACAGTCCTTTCGACAAACTACAGGACCGGTTCAACATCCTCGCAGTGGAAACCATATCGGAAGATTCGGGAGTAAGCGTGCCACGCGAAAACAGATGGAGCGAGACAGCTTTCCATTCCCATTTCGATACGTTCTATTCCGACAGATACCTTACTACTACAAACGTGAAAGATATACACGATGCCATAGCAGGTATTCCTTATGCCCATATAATAATACTGGCAAACACGGATGTCTATGGAGGCGGGGGAATTTTTAACTCCTACACCCTTACCACTACCGGACACCGTGACTTCAAACCTGTTGTAGTGCACGAGTTCGGGCATAGTTTCGGCGGGTTAGCCGATGAATACTTCTATGGCGGAGACTCTTTCAGCGACACATATCCCTTATCGCTCGAACCCTGGGAACCAAACATCACAACACTTGTAGACTTTGCATCAAAATGGGAGAAGTTGCTAAAACCTCAAACACCTGTACCGACAAACATAGATCTGGCCGGCAAGTATCCTATAGGGGTTTTTGAGGGAGGCGGTTACTCTTCCAAAGGCATATATCGCCCTGCCGCCGATTGCCGGATGAAGACAAATACCTGCAAAGATTTTTGTCCTGCCTGCCAAAATGCAATAGAAGAAATTGTAAAATTTTATACAGAATAAAAAAAGTGCAGTTAAGATTTTCTTTATAAGCAGAAAACAACTATTTTTGTCGCTGCTGAATTTACAGGAATAAAAGTATAACATATAATAATTAAAAGATGTCTAAGAAGAAACAAGCTGAATTAAGCGAAGAGAAAGACTGGAAACGCATCGACAATGCAGTAGTCGGATCGGAACGCTTTATCGAAAAATATCAAAAACAATTATTGATAGGCATCGGAGCGGTTGTTGTTGTCGTATGTGGATTTTTGGGATACAACCACTTCATCGTAAAGCCTAAAACCGAAGAAGCTCAGGTAGCTATATACAAAGGACAACAATACTTCGGAGCCGGACAAGATTCACTCGCTGTATTCGGAGACGGGAACGGCTATGTCGGATTCGAATCTATAATGGACGAATACAGTTCTACAAAACCCGGCAAATTAGCAAAGCTGTATGCAGGAGTCTGCTATGCGAACATGGGGCAATACGAAAAAGCGCTTGATTATCTGAAAGGATATAGCGGAAGCGACGAAATCGTATCCTACCTGGTAAACGGAGCCATCGGTGACTGCCTTGATAATTCGGGAAAAACAGAAGAAGCAATATCTTATTATATAAAAGCAGCGAAAGGCGTAGATAATGAATCGCAAAGCCCCATCCTGTACAAAAAAGCAGGGCTGATATATCGCGATCTGGGACAATACGACAAAGCGATAGAAGTGTTCACGACTGTCAAAAACCGGTATATGAAAAATACCCAGGCATTTATGGAAGCCGATAAATACATTGAAGAGGCTACCATCTTGAAAAATAAAAAATAAGATTCGACGATATATATCAGAAAGAGGGTTTCGGTTTAAGACTCCCTCTTTTTTATTTTCCACCCGACTTTATTATTAAAAAAAACAAAAATACTACTGTAAGATGTATTTATTTTGTTTCTTTGCACCGAATTTGGGTGATTAGTGCCCGAATAGGAAATATCTCTTAATTATCTGCATACAAATGGCTGAC
Organism: Prevotella sp.; assembly: GCA_031263965.1. Lineage (GTDB taxonomy): Bacteria > Bacteroidota > Bacteroidia > Bacteroidales > Dysgonomonadaceae > Dysgonomonas. The sequence goes on from JAISES010000248.1 coordinate 13,601, forward strand.
AGGCATCAGTTTAAAACCATATCCCTGTTTACGGCAGGAGTAATTACCACAATTAGTATTACTCTTGTCCTTTTCTTATTGGGACTGACCTTCCTTGTCGGATTCACCGCAAAAGGAATGGGCGACTTCCTGAAAGAAAGCATGGGGATTTCCATAGAATTGACGGAAAATATAGACGGAGAATCTATCAATAAGATCCGGAAGGAACTTGACGCCAATCCCTATGTAAAATCGACAACCTATATCAGTAAAGAAGAATCGAAAAAGAAACTGATCGCCGATCTGGGACGCGACCCTGAAGAAGTGCAAGGTTATAATCCGGCGCACGCATATATTGATGTATTCATCAAATCGGAATATATGGAGGCCGACAGCCTGCAAAAAGTAAAAGATAGTTTTACCCGCATGAGGCTGCATGAAGGAAGTATTGTAAATGACTTCATATATAGCGAAGGCGATATAACAAATGTAAATAAAAACCTGTCGCTCATAGGCACTACGCTTATTATATTGGCTGTAATACTGATACTTATTTCTATCACTCTGATACGTAGCATCATCCAGTTGAATATTTATTCAAAAAGGTTTCTCATCAATACAATGCAACTGGTGGGAGCAACAAACTCCTTCATAAGGAGGCCTTTTATACGGAAAATGGTATTGAGCGGTGTTATAGCCGCCATATTCGCCGGTTTGGCTATAACAGGAGTCATATATTATGTAACCGGCATTATACCCGAAGCTATATCGATAGTAAAGATGTACGAGCTGGTAATCGTATACGGACTGGTATTTATTTCGGGAATAACAATCACAACTGTGGCTACGGCATGGGCCGTAAACAGATATTTAAGAATGACAACAAATAAACTTTATCACGTTTAAAAATATGGATAAGAAAAATTTCGCCTTCGACAAGCTGAACTATATCATCTGTGCGGTATCCGTTCTGCTCATAGTTACAGGATTTATCCTTATGACCGGACCTTCCTCCAGTGTAGAAAGGGGATTCGAGCCTGATATTTTCAGTACACGAAGAATCGTAGTCGCGCCGATGGTTTGCTTCGCCGGATTCCTGCTGATGATAGCAGGAATACTATACCCTCGAAAAAAAGAGGTTTCTGAAGAAAATAAAGCACAAAACTAACGCATTACCTTATAAAATATAAATGGAAATAATAGAAGCGATTATCCTCGGTATAATTCAAGGTTTAACAGAATTTCTGCCTGTAAGCAGCAGCGGGCATCTTGTTATCGGGAGCGAGTTGTTGGGACTACAGGGAGAAGAGAACCTCATATTCGCAATAGCCGTACATGCAGCTACCGTTTTGAGTACTATCGTAATCCTGCGCAAGGATATATGGGTGCTGATAAAAGGATTGTTAAAATTTGAGTGGAACGAAGAAACGCAATATCTGTCAAAAATAGCATTGTCTCTTATCCCTGTAATGATTGTCGGCTTTTTCCTGAAGGATTATGTCGAAAGCCTTTTCAGCTCGGGGTTATTAATAGTGGGTATAGCATTGCTGGTTACCGCCGGATTATTAGCTTTTTCGTATTACGCAAAACCTCAGATCAAACCCAATCTTTCGTACAGAGATTCATTTATTATAGGTTTGGCACAAGGTGTTGCCGCTGTTTTCCCCGGCCTGTCACGCTCCGGTTCTACCATTGCAACAGGAATAATATTAGGGAACGATAAAGAAAAAGTAGCCAAGTTTTCTTTCTTAATGGTACTTATCCCCATTCTGGGAGAAGCATTTTTAGATCTGATAAAAGGAGACTTTTCCGCCGAAGGAAGCTCCATCCCGACGGTTTCTCTTATTGCCGGATTTATAGCAGCATTCGTATTCGGCTGCATTGCTTGCAAATGGATGATAAATCTGGTAAAGAAAGGAAAATTAATATATTTTGGATACTACTGTGCAGTTGTGGGAATAATTGCCATCATATACTCTTTTGTAAAATAAGCAATACATGGATTTCATTTCCGGAGAAGTCTTATATATAAAGAAACCGTTAAATTGGACATCGTTTACGCTGGTAAGAAAGTTAAGGAATAAACTTTGCCGGAAGCTGAGTATCAATAAGTTGAAAGTCGGTCACGCAGGTACTTTAGACCCGCTGGCAACCGGAGTAATGATTGTTTGCACGGGAAAAAAGACGAAACTGATAGAATCGTTCCAGTATCAGACGAAAGAATATATAGCAACCATAAAACTCGGGGAAACAACTCCGTCTTTCGATCTGGAAACAGATATTGACGGAACATATCCTACCGGACATATTACAAAAGAGCTGGTTTTAGAAAAACTAAACCGGTTTATTGGAGAAATACAACAAATACCGCCAACCTATTCTGCCTGTAAAGTAGAAGGTAAAAGAGCCTACGAGTTTGCAAGAGAGGGACAGGAAGTCGAGTTGAAACCCAAGTTGTTGGTAATAGACGAAATAGAACTCTTGAGCTACGACAAGCCTGTCATAAAGGTCAGAGTTGTATGCAGTAAGGGAACATACATAAGAGCCCTGGCAAGGGATATAGGACTGGCTTTAGACTCAGGAGCGCACCTTACCGGACTCGAACGTACGCGTATCGGGAATATTACTCTGGACCAATGTATCGATGGCGCACAAATTGAAGAATTTGTTGATGCGCTCATAATTTAAAAACAATAACCATTTATATATGAAACTTTCTCAATTCAAATTTGATCTTCCTGACGGGTTGATCGCAACTCATCCCGCAAAAAACAGGGACGAATCACGCTTGTTGGTATTTAATCGCAAAACGGGAAAAATAGAACATAAGATATTCAAAGACATTATCGATTACTACGATGAAAAGGATACCTTTATTTTTAACGACACCAAAGTATTTCCCGCCAGATTATATGGTAACAAGGAAAAAACCGGAGCTACAATAGAAGTATTCCTGCTGCGTGAGTTGAACGAGGAGTTCCACTTATGGGATGTATTGGTAGATCCTGCACGCAAAATACGTATTGGCAACAAATTATATTTCGGCGATGACGACTCGATGGTAGCCGAAGTAATAGACAATACGACCTCGCGGGGACGCACACTACGTTTTTTGTACGACGGGCCATCTGAAGAGTTCAGAAAAGCTCTTTACGAATTGGGCGAAACACCAATCCCTAAATACCTGAACAGGGGAGAAGAACCCGAAGACAAAGATCGCTATCAAACCATCTTCGCGAAAAACGAAGGCGCCGTTGTAGCCCCTGCCGCCGGATTGCATTTCAGCCGAGAACTACTCAAACGCATGGAAATAAAAGGACTCAACTTCTCTTATATTACTCTACATTCGGGATTAGGCAACTACCGCGATATAGATGTAGAAGATCTGACAAAGCACAAAATGGATTCCGAACAGTTGCAGATCACCCAGGAAGCCGCAGACATAGTCAATAAGGCTAAAGACAACGGACGCAAAGTATGTGCTGTCGGCACTTCCGTAATGCGCGCCATAGAAACAATCGTGAGCACTGATGGACACTTGAAAACAAACGCCGGGTGGACCAACAAGTTTATTTTCCCTCCTTACGATTTCGGCATTGCCGATTCGATGGTAACAAACTTCCACTTGCCGCAATCCACTCTTTTGATGATGGCAGCCGCTTTTGGAGGATACGATCAGGTAATGGATATATATGAACTCGCCATAAAAGAAAAGTACCGTTTCGGGACATATGGCGATGCGATGCTGATAATTTAAAAATGCCGGAAAAAGAAAAACTGCACAACGTTTTTTTAAGTCTGGGATCGAATTTGGGAGACAGAGGTGAAAATATAGATCGCGCACTCAGCCATATTGAAGAGCGGATCGGAGATATAACTATGACTTCCGCCTTTTACGTCACCCAACCTGTAGGGTTCGAATCCGATAACCAGTTCCTGAATGCGGTGTGCCTGATACGCACGAAAAAGAAACCGCTCGAAATACTGAAAATCACTCAGAATATCGAAAAGGAAATGGGCAGGGAAATAAAATCGGCAGGCAAGGTATATGCGGACAGGATTATTGACATCGACCTCTTGTTGTATGACAATGAGATCCTGAAAACCCCGAATCTGGAGCTCCCCCACCCGCATCTGCACGAGCGTCTGTTTGTACTCCTCCCCCTGTCCGAGATAGCGGAAGATCTGATACATCCAACGCTGAATCGGAGCATAAAGCAATTGAAAGATAATATAGGATGAGGATGAGTCAAAAGTCTTTTTACACTGATTGTCATTGTGGACTTGACCCGCAATCAGTCCTGGTCGAAACATTTTATTCTTTTGATTTATAATCATTTAATTGATTATTAACAAGGAAAATTACACTGAGAAGACACGGAGGTTCTCTGAGAATGGAACAAAAACTCAGTGATTCTCCGTGTCTTCTCAGTGATTCTCAGTGTAATAAATGCATTTTTACAGATACTTTCATTTTAATGCTATTCAAATCTAAATTTATTTTAAAACAAGCCGGTTCTTGTGATTTTATAGACATTCTTCAAACATATAATTTAGAAACAAGGTTTCTGAAAATAGTTTTTATGTATATTTGTAATCTTTAATCTGTTAGAAACGAACGCCAAATATGAATATAGCGCTTATCGGATACGGAAAAATGGGGCATGAAATAGAAAAGATTGCCAAAGAAAGAGGACATAATATTGTAGCAATCATCGATATAAACAACACGGATGAGTTTGACTCTCCCGCATTCAAAAGCGCAGATGTTGCCATAGAGTTTTCTACTCCTGCCGGTGCATTAGACAACTACAAACGATGCTTTGCCGCCAATGTCCCTGTAGTAGCCGGAACAACCGGATGGCTGGAACATATGGACGAAGTAAAAAAAGCCTGTGAGGAAAATGACCGGACGTTCTTCTATGCATCTAATTACAGTCTGGGAGTAAATATATTCTTTGTTCTGAACAAAACCCTTGCCCGCATAATGAATGATTATCCGGACTACAACGTAAATATAGAAGAGATCCATCACATCCATAAACTGGATGCGCCGAGTGGTACAGCTATTACTCTGGCGGAAGGCATTATCGGAAATATAGACAGAAAAGATCGCTGGAATCCGGAAACGGAAGAAAAGAATACAGACTTGGCTATTCATTCTATCCGCGAAGGAGAAGTGCCCGGTATCCATGAGATTGTTTACGAATCCGAAGCTGATATAATCAGCATAAAACACGATGCCAAAAACCGGAAAGGCCTTGCTTTAGGCGCTGTTATTGCCGCCGAATTTGTAAAAGGCAAAAAAGGATTCCTGGGAATGAATGACTTGCTTAAATTTTAAATCGCAATATGGAAAAAAAGATACCAAAACAAGACAGTAACACAAATGAAAGGAAAAAACCGGGAATCAGACAATGGATATACGCCATCCTGATCTGTGCTTTCTGTATCTGGTTCGTTTTCTGGACAGGATATTGGGCAGTACTGATACTTATCCCGGTATTCATTGACATCTATATCACAAAATTTGTTCGCTGGGGAGCGTGGCGCGAAGCTAAGAATCCTAAAGTGAGAAGTTTTCTGGACTGGGTAGACGCCATTATTTTTGCATTGGCAGGAGTTTGGTTTATCAACACATTCTTTTTCCAAAACTATCAGATACCATCATCGTCTCTTGAAAAATCCTTGCTGGTAGGAGACTTCCTTTGTGTAAGCAAGGTCAGCTACGGGGCACGCTCTCCTATGACCCCTTTCTCTTTACCGCTGATGCAACATACATTTCCGTTATTTGGATTCCAATCTTATCTGGGAAAGCCTCAACTGGAATATAAACGTTTCAAAGGGACAGGCGTAATCACACGCAATGATATAGTTGTATTCAATTACCCTTCGGGAGATACGGTGGCAACGAACAGGCAAGACCGTGATTACTATATTTTATCCAAAATAGCGGGAAGGAATCAGGTATGGTCAGACAAAGGCGCATATGGGGATATCGTTTACCGGCCGGTAGATCGTCGCGAAAATTACGTAAAGCGTTGTATCGGGCTTCCGGGCGAAACCATATCGATGAGAAACGATACTGTACTTATCGACGGTAAAGCAATAAGCAATCCAAAAGATATGCAATTGGCTTATATTGTACAAACAGATGGTACGAGAATCTCCGACAAGGTATTTGAAGACCTTGGCGTAAGCCAGGAAGATATGGCTATGCCTTCCGACCCTCTTCTTACGCTGAGCAGGGATAGTGCGACTCTTGTAAATATAGGATTCAAACCACATGAAGATGATTTTGGCCTTATATATACGATTATACTAACCAAAGAGATGGTAGATAAACTGAAAGCAAAACCCTTTGTACTAAATGTATTGGAACGTAACCAAATTTATAAAAAAGGAGGTATAAAACGAGATTTAGCTATTGGCGATTACATTTATCCGATAACATATACCCAAGACTCTTATGCAGGAGACTATCCTGCACTATGGATACCGGCTAAGGGCTCAACTATCAGATTCGACGCCAATGTGGATTACAAAGTAGCTGCATATAGCCGCTGCATAAAGAACTACGAACACAACGACTTTGAGTACAAAGACGGAATAGTATATATCAATGGGCAGCAAGCCGATTCGTATACATTCAAGTTCGACTATTACTTTATGATGGGCGACAACCGCGACAACTCGGCGGACTCCCGTGCATGGGGCTTTGTTCCGGAAGACCATATTGTGGGCAAACCTCTGTTCATTTGGTTATCGTTGGACAAAGACAAAGGCTGGTTTAGCGGGAAAATACGCTGGGGACGGCTATTCACTTCGGGAAACAAAAAATAACCTGATCGGTTTAGGGATTGAGAAACTGTTTCTGAAATATGTCTTCAAAGAAAAAAAACATATGCATTTTCATGGGCAAGGTGATATTGATCGCTTTGCTCATTGTATTTTGTGTGCGCACTTTTTTTATAGAGCCTTATACCGTTTCGTCGCCACAAATGGAAACAGCCCTTCTCAACGGAGAAAGAATACTGATAGACAAAACGGCTTACGGTATCCGTATGCCAATAACAATTCTTACTGTTCCTTTCACTTTCGACAAATATTCCGGCGTTATCCAATTGCCGTACAAGCGAATATTTGAAAGCAGTGTAAGACGCAACGACATTGTTTTATTCAATAATCCGTCGGACACATTAAAACCTCTCGACAAACGGAAATTATTATTAAGCCGGTGCATCGCATTACCCGGAGACACTGTTGATGTAAAAGATGGAATATTCCGGATAAACGGAAAAAACTACGTCTGCTCTCCCGATGTTACAAGCGAATATTTCATTAAAACACCGGATAGAAAGAACCTTGCTGAAATAATGCAGGAACTGGAGATACATGCATCCCCGTCAAGGACGCAGGCAGACACAGTATTCCTGCGCCTCAATAAACTGGAAGCCTTTATCTTGAACAAAAGCTTACCTGATTCAGTACGCGCAACGACTCAGGCAGATACTGCGGACAACTATAAATTCGTGATTCCGGCCAAAGGCAAAATAATAAACCTGAATGATGAAACTATGGCAATATACAAACAGGTTATATTGATGGAAAAGGGATCTAAGGCTAAGGTATCGGATAATAAGTTGTATATATCCGGCGAGGAGCAGAAACGCTATACATTCGCTGACAATTACTACTGGATGCTATCCGACAATACGCTGAACTCTTCCGATTCGCGCTCATTGGGTTTCATCCCATTCGGAAATATTATCGGCAAAGCCCATTTTATCTGGTACAGTTCTGCCAAAGGACGAAGTTTTTCAACAATCGAATAAGGCTATGGCAATATATCTTACCTCGGCCTATCTGGCTCCTGTGCAATATTATACGAAATTTACAACAGAGCAAAAAGTAATTATCGAGCAAAACGACAATTACGTAAAGCAAACTTACCGGAACCGTTGCACTATCGTTTCGGCAAATGGCCCCATATCACTATCCATACCTGTAGCACATTCGTCATCTGAAAAAATCATGACAAAGGATATCCGTATTGCAGAGCATGGCAATTGGCAGCATATGCATTGGAATGCGATTGTTTCAGCGTATAATTCAACACCGTTTTTTGAGTTTTACCAAGATGATTTCCATCCGTTTTTCCATAAAAAGACAGACTATCTGTTTGACTTCAATGCAGGGTTGCACTCTTTGATCCTCAATCTTTTAAATATGGATTCTTCTGATATTTGTTTTACGGATGGCTATAAAACAGATTTCTCCGGCGGTGAGTCGGATATGCGGGAAATCATTCACCCTAAAAAAGAATGGAAAACAGATGCGGACTTTCACCCTACCCCCTACTATCAGGTTTTCGACCGGAAATTCGGCTTCATAGAAAATATGAGTATTATCGACTTGCTGTTCAATATGGGCAACGAGAGCCTTATTGTACTAAAGAATTCTACCGGAAGATAACCGGATATTAAGAAACTGTTTAAATTTTAGCGAAAAATATTAAGTAATCAATAAATAAAATGACGTGTTTATATGTTCAATTTCTATCGTCATTGCGA
>JAISES010000466.1 GCA_031263965.1 Prevotella sp.
TCATAACAAATGGATTGTTTGGATTGATGTATAGTTATTTAGTGACACTAATACAGCAATTTTCAGATAAACGATTGCTTATTTTACAAGGTTTCTTAAAAGGTGGGAAACTTGAGTTAACTGACAGCCGTCAGCCAACTAACCGACAGCCGTCGGCCAACGATTTTATGCGGAACAAACTTGCAATAGATTGTATAAACCTCTCTTTGATGTAATCTTATTTTAGTATTTTATTCAATTTTATTTTCTCCGGGAGACAGCGGTTTTTCTATGCCGTCATGTATGTAAACGCCCGAAAGTCCTGCCGGAAGAACAATTGTACCGGTTAAACCCTTTTCTCCTTTATTCAGGCCTACGGAAATGATTCCTTTGGGATGGGCTGCTTGTCCGTTTATTTGTCTCAGTATGCCTAAGTGCGGTTCTATTCTGACGGAGCGGAAACCCGGTTCCGCCGGTTCTATTCCGCATACGATGGAGAGAAAATCGTATAGCGGACAGGCACTCCACGCATGACAATCGGAACGGCTTGGCTCGGGTTCTTCTGCGAAGGTGGTTAAACCAATGTCGAGCATATCGTACCAGGGCTTCAGCATACCTGTGTATTGTTCGCCCAGATGGGTTTTCTTCAAGGCGCGGAACAGGTAGAAGCGATAATAGAAGGTGGCTTGTATGAGCGAAGGGTCTGTATCCAATCGTTTGAATAGTTCCTGCTGAATAGCTACAGGCGCAGCATCAGACAAAATGCCCATGATATTGGCCTGTTGGCTGTAGCTGGTTTGTTTCAGGTCGTCCGCGAATAGTTTTCGTTCGCTATCCCAACAGCGCTCCCATGTGTTATGGCGGATAGATTGGTATAGTTTCTTATACTTAGCCGATAAATCATCTTCCCCGAATTCGGCAAGTAAGGCAACTGCGTCTTTCAGTGTGTAGGCCAATTGTAGCGAAAGGATAGATGAGCCGCCCGTTATCCCGCCCGGAGGTACGCCGCCCGACGGTTGTTCGCTGTTCCATGGCCACTCTTTGGGCCAATCTACAAAATTCCAATGGGGAACGGCTCCCAGCATACCCGTTTGCGGATCTATCTTGTCGGCAAACCATTCTAAGATGGTTTTGACCGTGGGGATACAGCTTTTTACAAACGCCCTGTCGTCTCTGTGCATCCAATAGTCGTGAACCATATTGATCCAATACAACGAATAAGGCGGAATGTATTGAGGCGTGCGGCTGGGATGACGGCTGGTAGTAATTCCTTCGTAGGAGCGCGACCAGTCGAACATCTTTATCGCCTTACGCATCAAACGGTCATCGCCATCTACATATAAGGATATCAATGCCTGTATACGCGTATCTCCTACGTATTGAAGTTGCTCGTAGTAAGGACAGTCGAAATACGTTTCGTGAGCGCACAACTTAGCCGTACGCCATCCTGTTTCCCAAACGTTGCGGTGTAAAGGCTCGTCGCTTTCGAATTGTCCGTTTTCTTTAAACGGATATGCGGTGTACAGCCCATACATATCTTTAATCGTAAGCGGTTCGCCTTTTGTTTCGATATCCATCTGTATATACCGGTAGGTGCGGAACCATAACGGGCGAAACAGCCTGTCGCTTCCACCGTCGGGATAGAATTTATCGACAAAGCCGATCATTGTTTTTCCTTCGATTTCGTTCCGGTTGGCTTTTATCCTGTCTTTATAAAGCCCTTCACCGTATGTTATTTTTATGCTGCTGTTTTTCCCTCCGGATACGATTAGTTCGGGAAATGCCGATGTTAAGAACGATTGGTCTATCAGAAACGACACTTTTTTGCCGGCGGGAATTGTCAAGGGAGACCGGCCTTCAAGGAAAGCCGCCGGTATCGTAATTCCTTCACTCCTGCGGATCGCAGCCATACGCATCAGGGATTCTTCCATCATGGGAATATCGCGCGGACATAACACCCAGTTGTAACCGGAACCATTCCCGTAAGGTTGTCCCCGTCCGGTACGCCCGGCGTTTATCCAGTTATCGTCGGAGAAGTCCGCCTTCTCCCAGCCCCAGGGATACAGGGAGGCATCAACGGCGTCCGTACAGCCCACATCTTGCAGGTAATCGGTAGACGGGGAATAGGCCGGGTTTCTGAACACTTTCCAGGTTGCATCCGTATTGACTATATCTTCTTCGGGCGTATTTCCCTGAACAATAAGGGCTGTCCGCAAGGTCATCTGAGCGCCGGGTGTAAAAGGACTGAAATTCCAGACAACGACAGCCAATGTGTTTTTCCCTTCTTTCATGAAAGGGGCGACATCTACCGTTTCGTAATACCAATGGGAGATATCGCCGCGCGAAGGCCCCCAGCAAACAGCTTCGCCATTGATAAACAACCGGTATCGGTTGTCTGCCGATATATTGATAACGAACGACGAAGGTTTGCTATCCAGTGATACGGACTTGCGGAAATGATAGACGCCATAATCGTATGGCGATGCGCCCGGACAAGTAATCCAGTAGGCGGACCATCTGTCTTTCAGTAATCTTTCAGACGGTTTTACATCAAAAACAGCTTTGTTATTCGATCCGCAGTAAAAGGTGTTGCTTAACAATAGCGCCGCGAGTATTATTATATGTTTCATCGTGCTTTATTTATTTGATTGATTGTATATGAAAATATTAACAGGTCCTAACAAACCTGCTTTCGGATCGCCTCTGTATGGCGTGGGAATCGCTTGGTAATGATTCGACAATGTGTTGTATACCAATACTTCGATATGATTCTTTCCTGCAGAGATATAGGGGGTGATATCCATCTGGAAAGGCGGGCTCATTAATATACCGGCTAACTTATTGTTTATCTTTACTTCGCATGTGGCAATCACATCTCCTAAATCTAATTCCGCCTTTTTGCCGGTTATTTCCGCAAGAGAAATCGTTTTCCTATAATACATGCCCCCCGAATAATGGAGTAACGCGCCGGTTTCGGCCCAGTTACCCGGTTTCAACAGCCCTTTTCCGGTAATTAGTCCGACAGGCTCTTTAAGGATACTTGTCCCTTGATAGCCTTGTCTCGCTTTTATACCGAAGGCAACTATACCGGTTTGTTTTTTTGTCTCCTGTAAGGATACTTCAAACCGGTTCCAGTTTGCATTCGCATCAATTTGACAAATGTATTGTTGAGGTATTTCTATTCCGTCGAACCATATCTCCAACTCATTTCCATAGATGGTGAATATCATCTTTTCCATTCCCGGCGCCGATTTAAAACGGAAATACCATTTGTCGTATTTTCCTCCGTAAGGATCGAATAACAGGTGTTCGGAATTGCCCCAGCGGGAAGATATCTTTTCTGAATAAGGTGAAAGTTTCTCGGGAATTATATAACCTGACGGGTAGAAAACGATAGCACTCCGTTCCCGATTGTCGTGGATAGAGCCCGTCTGCGAGCGATGCTTCGTTTTCTTTGTTTCTTTATATCCAGCTAATACGGAATGCCAGCCCTTCGCTAAACGGATTGTTTTGTGAATGTCGGCCTCTTGGTTATCTATCTTGATATAGCTGGGAGTTCTTCCATCTGTCTCCATCCGGTACAATCCTTCTTTATCAGCATATACGAATGTCCGGTATTGTTGATGACTGCCTTTATCTAAGATGAAGAAACCATCGCTGACTTTCCCTTTCAGACCATGATAACCTTGCGCTCCAGGATTATCCCAAACGCCGTATTGCCAGGAAAAGGATAAGGGCGCCCAATCCGTTTTCCCGGCTAATCTGCTTTCTGCCTGAGGGCCGTATCCGTATATTTCTTCCTGCCAGTTACTATCGTTGAAGTGGGGAAGCATCCAATTGCCATCGGCTGAAATATCAGGAGTATACCGAAACGAACGCGCCTCAGCCCCGATATATCCGTCGAAGGCGGGGAAGCGGTAATCGCCCCATTTGTTCTGTAAAGTGGGAAGAAGTTCAACCTCCCATTCCCCGTCAAGCGCGAGGCTGTCAACCGGGGCTGCCTGCTTGCCTGATTCTTTTTCCATGACTGGTTCACCGGGGGAAAAGACAATCAGCGAAGCATTATCTGCCTCTTTATAAATATGTAAGACAGTACCCTCATCTGTTTGTTCTACTACCGGATAAGGATGGATTTCACCATTGACGGCATTCCACAACTCTACTTTCCCTTTTGAACGGAAGAAACATCTTGCGCCTTTCTCCACGTCGGTTACCATATAGACGTCCCGGAAACCGGCTTTCCTGTGTAATACCTTCCCCGAATGATTTTCAGGAATAAAATCGGGCGTTATTAATTCAGGTATTACTTTTTCTATTGAACCGTCGGCAAGATACCAACCCACTCCGTTTAAATGATTCGTATGTTTTGTTGCCTTTATCCCTTTCTGTATATCGGTATACGATACGCCGAATATTTCTCTGGTTATCTTTTCTACGCCTGCGCCTCCTTCCCCTTCTTCATTGCTGGCATAAGGTAAATCTCCTGTAGCCAACACAATCCCTCCCGAACGGTAAAAATCAAGTATCTTTACGAAAGAAGCATGGTGAATGGCTTTCATATCTGCTAAAATAATTACTTGGTATTTCTCATCGGACATGGATAAATAATTCTCGTTTATGTGCGCTTCACGCAGAGAACGATAATCGGCGAAGTCGTAATCAAGGCCGCTGTTACTTAACCTCAGTGCTAAATTGAATGCCGAATCGGGCTTTGCTTCCGGATAAGCCTGCATTGGCTCTGTAGGATACAGCAAGGCGATGTCGCAGACATGTGAACCTTGACTCAACAGGTAACTCATCCGTTCGGTGTATTTCAACCATTGTTTCATATGAGGCCAATAAGGCATGCGAAAATGGAAGTCGGGTGGCGCCCATTCCCACCAACCGCCGTGTGTTGAATAGTAGAGTCCGTGCATACAAACTAAGTTTCCTCCGGCCATGAAGTGATGGTCGATTTGTTTGGTAAGCCAGGCGGCCGAACTTTCCCAACCCATGCTATGGAATGCTTCTAACCATGTACGAGGGCGATTATATAAGTGGGCGATAGAGCTTGACACCTTCGTCTCTAAAAAACTGGACCCGGCAGAAGGAGCATCATTACCCGGTGCCGTAAACCAGCTCATCGCCCGGAAATAATCAATATAAGCTATGGGATTTTTTCCACGGCTCAAGTTATCGCAACCGTAGATTAATCCTCTTTCAGCATGCCAGTTGTAGATAGGCTTGTAATAACGTTCTTCCGACAAGTCCATCAACACTTCAAGGTAATCTAATCGTATTTTAGGCGTAATTTCCCCAATGGGCTCTTTTAGCGCCGGTAGGTAAGGGATAATATCGTATCCTTTCCGTTTCAGGAATTCTTCCCGGAAGTCGTCCGACCATGAAAACCGGTTGATAGGGTAGGAGAGTTCGTCCTGGAAAAAGTAGTTCATTCCTTTTTTACCGTCTGCGTCCATTTTTTTCTCAAACCGGTTGAAGTATACATCAACAAGCCTTTTCCCATGTTCCGGATGAATTACATATCCTGGTTTTGTTGTAATAACATATACTCTATAATCGTTTCCGGCAGGCGCTTCCCATTCTACCTGTCCGTTGGAAATACATGCTGTGAGTTCTGTTTTTCCCGGCCAAGCCATGACGGAAAGTATATTTTCCGGCACGCTATAGGTAAATGTACTTCCGGCTTTGACGGGGATCGTATCTATCTGTAATTCGCCTTTATATCCCGAAAAGACAGACATACTGTCTAATTCATCAGGATAATAGCCGTTGCCAATCCAGCCGACGGTATAGTCATCTAATCCTGCACCTAAACCTCTGCGTTTACATTCGCCGGAAAACCAGTTCCAGATTTCCCACCATTCATCGGAGAAGACTTCGGGTTTTCCCGGTTCTGTACGCCCGAACAGCCCATATCCGTCTTTATTATATAATGTATCCACTGCAGGGTCGGTATGTACATAGCTGACAGCAAAACCATCGGTAGCCGATGAAGACAGGATATCTAATTGTTCGCTTAGGCGCTCTTTGTTTAATGTATCTCCGTTCCACCAGTAAAAGGGAATATTTCCATATCCTTTAGGCGGATTGACAAAGCCTGGTAATACATCCAAACCGGCTTGTTTATCAGGATAGCCTTTGTTTTTGTGTGAATGTTCGGCACAATTAGCAAACAATAAAAGAACAGCGAGAAAACATATCCCGGGAGGAAGATGTTTTTCATGTTTTTTTTTCTCTTTTATCAACATAATATGTCTTGTTAATAGTTAACAGATAAATTTACGCCCCAACAACTGTGAGGCGTAAATTTATACATTATCCGGTAACTATCGGTGTTAATTATATCCGGGATTTTGTGTCAACTGCGAATTTATTTGAAGCTCCCTGTAAGGGATCGGATAAATCAACCTATCCTTTGTTAGTTGATAGGTCCTCTCTTGCAGATAAGGATACAAGGCTTTCATTCGCTTTCCATGTTCAGTCATTACTTCAATAGCTTTGCCTGTACGGAGCAAATCAAACCAACGATGATTTTCAAATGCCAGTTCATGACGACGCTCGTTTGCTACTACTTGTCCGTCTACTGTTTTTACATCCGGTAGCCCGGCACGCTGACGAACCATGTTAATATAGGGAACAGCTTCGGCAGCCCGGCCTTGTTCCACTAAACATTCAGCCAATAACAGTAATACGTCTGCATACCTGTATACCGGCCAATTGTCGTCTGTATTCTTTATTTTGGCATGCGGATGCCTGTATTTGTTAATGAAATAGAAGAAAACAGGATAGTTATCAATCTCAGAATCTCCTATAGTTAAGACTTTTTCGTAAACAAAACGCCCGTATTCGTCATTGCGCCCTGCTATGACGGCAATAGACGGATATATACGTAAATCCCCTTCTTCATAGGAATCCACCATTTCCTGTGTAGGTAAGTTCCATCCGGCATCTGAAATTGTGTTACTGCCTGATACGCCCGTGATAATTTCCGCTTCGGCGGTTCTTGGGATAAAGTAATACAGCCAGTTGCTTTGCTGTCCCTGGTCTCCTTGCTGGTATTGTACTTCAAACAACGACTCTTTATGATTCTTTTTTGACGGCTCGTAAATGTCGGCATAATCAGGAAGTAGTTCATACCCCATTTTCATGATTTCCCTTAATTGAGCTTCCGCACCCTGATAGTCTTTTGTTGATTTTGTCATAAGTACATAAGCCAGTAGCATACGCGCCGTTCCTTGTGTGGCTCTTCCATTTTGCGGGAATTGTACGACAGGTAGTTTGGTAATGGCGTCGTTCACGTCGGCCAGTATTTGCTGATACACGTCATCAATCGGTGAACGAGGAAGAAATGTGTCACCGGGTACATTCACTTCTTCCAAATACAGGCATACATCCCCATAGTAACGAACCAATTGAAAATAAAAGAAGGCCCTTAGGAATTTCATTTGTCCGATAGCGCTGTTTTTAAAACTTTCGGAAAACGGTTTGCCTTCTATCTTGCTTAATACCGTATTAACTCTTGAGATAGCGGCATAACATCCATAATACATATCGTCGCTGACAATATTTTGTTGATCGTCGATAAAATCGGCGATTTCTTCATATTGCCTTTGCGCCCGGTCTGCTTCATAACGGAAATAATGTGTGTTATCAGATCTCATTTCCGATACCAAAGCGCCATATACGCCGTAAATGCCCCGTAATCCTTCATAAGCGCCGTTAATCGCTTGGGTAAAATGTTCTTCCGTTTGAAAAAAAGTAGATTCGTTTAACTGATGCTCAGAAGATAAATCTAAGAAATCAGAAGAACAAGAGGTCGATAATAAGCCTATAATACTTATATATATCCATTTTTTCATACCATATTCTCTTTTAAAATTCATGAAATTAGAAAGTAATATTACATCCGATACTGAATGTGCGGGGAACCGGATAAGCCGTCCTGTCGACGCCCAGCCCTTTCCATGCCATACCATTCATGCTGACTTCCGGGCTTAAACCCGGATACTTTGTAAATACAGCCAATTGCTGGACTGATAAGTAAAACCGCAGCCTTGAAAGATAGGAATTCGCTTTAAGGGGAATTGTATATCCCAATGTGATGTTTTTTATAGCTAAATAGGAAGCATCATATACCTGTCCGCTGTGTCCGTACCGGTATAATTCTGTTGTTCCCGATTTTGTCCGTGGCACGATCCCATTACCCGGATTTTCAGGAGAACGCCATCTGTCGGCAACATATTTGCGGACATTGAATACACCATCTAGATTTTCGGTATTTTCATAATTGGCATTCATAATATCCCCTCCTATTTGTCCTTGAAGAAGAATACTTAAATCGAAGTTTTTATATGAGAATTCATTTGTCATACCGAAAATTACATCAGGGGTCGGGTCGCCTATGATTGTTTTATCATTTGCATCAATCTTTCCATCGTTGTTGACATCCTTCATCCGGGCTGTTCCTATTTCAGACGAAACATGTTTAGGCTGGCTGTCTAATTCTACCTGTGTCATATAGACTCCGTCGAATACATATCCGAACAGCGAACCTATGGGATGCCCTACTTCCAGCCGGTTGAAGTCTCCGTATACATCATATCCTCCAATGGGTGCATTTTCAGTACTTAACTCTAATATTTTATTCCGGTTAAATGCCATGTTGAAGTTCGTCGTCCATTTGAAATCGTTCACTAAGTTGCGTGAAGTGAACGTAATTTCATGTCCCCAGGTTTTAAAGTCGCCGATGTTTGAATTAATGCTCCAGAATCCGGAGGCTGCCGGGATTTCTATCTGATAGAGCATGCCGTCGGTTCTTTTCTGGTAGAAATCGTACATGACGAATATACGGTCATTTAGGAAGCTGAAATCCACACCGATATCTAATTGCTTTGTTTCTTCCCAGGTTAAAGCGTTGTTGCCTAAATTATCTATTGCTTTCCCCGGGGCAAGTGAACCGCCAAATACATAATTCTTATTTCCGACATTAGCTAAGTGGGTATAATTCCCTATGTTATAATTCCCTGTCAGGCCATAGCTTGCACGTATCTTCAGATAGTTCATTATATTGGTGGCCGGTTCCATAAATGCTTCGTCTGATATAATCCATCCGGCAGATACAGATGGGAAGTTAGCATACTTATTACCCATGCCAAAACGGGAACATCCATCCCGGCGGAACGTAGCCTGTAATAAATAGCGGTCTTTATAGCTATAGTTTAATCGGCCGATGTATGATATCAATGCCCATTGTTGCATATTGCTTCCGCCATTCTTTGTAGCTGCTGCGTCGATCCATGAAATATCATCATCCGGGAAATCCGTACCTGATAAGGTGTTGCCTTCCCAGGTATATTTCTGTGTACTGTATCCGGCTAAGGCGTCTACAAAATGATCTCCGAAACGATTACTGTACATTAACATATTTTCGGCAGTCCAGGTGTAATAGAAGCCTGTGTTGAAATTGGCCGTTGCTTTCTGTGGCGGGGCGACGTGGAAATCTCCACCGGCGGTAGACGGAATAAAATCCCGGTGATTGTTACTGCCTAAATCTAAACCGATCTGAAATTTATACTTGATACCGCTCCAGATATCCAGTTCGGCAAAAGCGTTGCTCAAAACGGTTATATTCTTTCTTCTATCCAGCCGCTCTTTCAAAACACGCAGCCAGTTCGGTTGCGGAAACATGTTTGGAGCATTAAGGGATAAAACCAATTCTCCATTCTTGTCATAAGGGCTTAATATGGGAGACGCTAACGTTGCGGCGCTTAATAGTTTTCGTTGTCCGTCTATCTCCTGATTGTTTGACAGTTGGATAGTAGGAGCAATATTAAGACCTAACCTCAAACGGTCGTTTATCTGGTAATCATTATTAGCGCGTAATGAATAACGTTCAAACAACGTATTATACATAACACCGTCCTGGCGGAAATAACCAAGGACAATAGCCGAATTAAATTTATCTTTACTGGCCGAGATGCTCAGGCTGTAGTTCTGTATAGGTGCCGAATGTATGAGTGTACGATACCAATTGGTTCCTTCTCCATATTGTTCCGGGTTTTGATACTCTT
>JAISES010000480.1 GCA_031263965.1 Prevotella sp.
TCACTATTTTATCATTTTTTTCTATCATCTAATTGTTAATAGTACCCGAAATAAATCCACCACAAACTTCTAATTCATCGGAGCAAATTAATTTTCCATGAAGTTCTTCTCTCGTTATAAGATAATTGATTAAGAACATTGGGTCTTTTTTCTTTGCGATTAGAGTTAATAAAAAAGTTTCAAGATCATCAAATCTCACAGCCCACGGGTATGCACCATGTTCTTGATCAACTTTTAAAAGGGTGGATAAGTCGCTTTGTATTTGACCAAATGATTTTAGGTTCACAATAATTGAAAAGTCGTTATTCTCGTATTTTTTTGTATCAATTTCCTTTATCACCTTACCATCTTTATCGCATATTTTCAGTGGCTCTTGATTTACAAATTTTTCTTCAACTCTCCGAGTTTGAGTGTAAGCATATTCAATGCAACCCTTGAAATCATCTTTGATTCTCACAAAAGCTTTATCAGGGTCTCGAAGCGGTTCTCTTAATTTATATCCCTTTGCTTCAATTATAAATGCATACTCTTCCCACAAGATAAGAATATCTTGTTCACACCCATCTACATAATAGCCTGTATGGACTTCACAGCCTTTAAGAAAAAGCTTAAATAGTTCGACTATTTTATTTTCGAGTAGTTTCCCCTTTTTGTCAATGTATGCTGTTTTAGCCTTTTCTTCTTTGCTGCAAATTGATTCTAACAAATACTCAATAGCGTGTAGTACTTGTTTCACCTCGAAAACTTGATACATATCATTATCCAATGAAATGATTGGTTTTTCATATAAAGGATTTCCGGGCTTAGTGGATGTGTAATACAGGTAATCGGTTTCTTCTCTTTTGCATGATAATAAAGAGAGTATTTTATTCACTTGGTCTATCGTCAGATTATCGGAGACTAATTCTTCCGCATAACATCTATTCATAATCCCATGATCTGCAACAGATATATAAAGAGCTTCCTTCTTTTTGCCAATATTTCTGATTTCTTCGGGAACTTCTTCTGGTATCGCCATTCTCAAATTCGTGTATTTGTCCCAATCTTTTCTTAGAGGGGCGGTTCCTAAAGAATGGCTCTCAAAATTTTTCTGAACTAAGCTATCCAAATTATCATAGAAAGTAAGGAAATTATCAGTTGTTAGACCCGTTTCTTTTTGTATTGTACTATCTAACTGAGAAAATAGGTCTTTTATCCAATTCATAGTCTGTTCCTCAAAATTCAGTGGCCCCTGATTAAAATAAGAGAGGAAAGAAGGCATTGCAACTCCTCTAACCTTTTTCCATTCTTCATCAATTTTTTCATCTGGTTCAGGGAAGAATAATTTACTATATTCAAGTTCTATATCATTCAGTAATTCGACAAATTTATCCCATTCTTCTTCTGTATATTGCGTTTTTGATTCTTGTGGCAATGAAGTGACATGAAGTCCAGCTAAAAAATATAATTGTCTTAGCGGGGAGGACAATTTTCCTAATTGATCCTGTGCAGTACCATTTGCTATAAAAGACATTAATTGACAGAGATTCCCCAAGAACCAATCTGTTGGATAAGCAGATACGAGATTCTTTAATTCTTTTGATTTTGCTTCTAAACTCATAAATTATTTTTTTTGCAAAAATACTCATTAAAAAAGACCAAGAAGAATTTTTCTCGGTCTTTCTTAGATAGTTATGTTACGAAGGCTTGCCATCCCTCCATATACATATATCGAGTAAACACCAACACCATTCTGTCGGATTCAAAAAGCGGTTGCCTTTCCTTATTTCGTAATGCAGGTGGCAGCCAGTCGTAAGTCCGCTATTTCCCACACAGGCAATGTGTTTACCCATACTAATCGAATCCCCAGCATTTACCAGCGTTTTGCTTAAATGGGCATAGAATGAGCGGAAGCCACCTGCGTGTTGAATCTCTATAAAATTCCCATATCCTGAATTGTACCCTTTGCGGGTTACAATCCCGCTGCCTGTTGCATATACGGGAGTACCTTTCACTTCCGAGAAATCAATTCCCGTATGGAATAGTTGCCTTTTATAAATCGGGTGTTTGCGTTTTCCGAAGCCTGATGAAATACAAGAGTTCCTGACTGGAAAAATGACCGGATAGCAGGATAATTCGGTTATAGACATTTGCAATGAATCCGCTATCCGCCGAAATTCTGTTGTCGAATAAACCGTTTCCATAATGCCCGGTTGCCCCTGTACCGAAACAGGCAAATACAGCAAAGCTGCGAATAGTAATATCGTGTATTTCATAACCAATGTTTTGTCGTTATAGCAAGCGCCCGAATAACTTCGGACGCTTGCACATGCTGTTTTAGGTTTCTTCTTCCGTTTCCGCACTTTCGTTTTGGAACGAAAAAGTCTTTTGAATGACCTGTCCGAATGAATCCTGTATATACACTTCGATTACCTGTTGATCCGCGCAACGGGATGTGTAATAGAGCCGGAACACCTCTTTGGTGAGCGGGTACAGGTCGTTCGGTTTGAACACCGTTCCGTCATCCATACGAAGCTCGCCTTTGCCGTCCGGCTGGAAATAGCGGATGTAAAATTTCGCATCCTGATAGTTGCCCTCTTTTACGAGTTGGCAGCGTATCTCCGCCGTTTCATTTTCTGTGATTCTTTTCTGCACCGGCATAGTCGCCAAATCAAATAAGTAATCCTGACGAACATCCATATCGTCGCTACAGGCTAAGGCCAGCAGCATCATAGCCACCAGCCACGCCGTTATTCCGAAAAAACTTTTTATTTTTCTCATGGTGTATATTTTAATTGATAATAAATTTAAGCCCGACCCCGAACTGTGTATGGAACTTCGACACGTCCGACCCGAACAGGATACGTTCATGCCCTGTCAGAAGCAATACCACGCGGTCGGACAGGTAGGTTTCTATCTCCAGCGTAATTGCTCCGCCATACACAAAACGGTCGCGGTTTTGGAGCGTTGAGCCGTCGAACAGCAATTTATCGCCCCAATTTACCGTTTCATAGCCTGCCACCGCCGAGCCACCCAGCGACAGGAAAAAGGTCTTTGACGGATCGGAAAGGATGTTCAGGTAATACCCGCCTTCAGCGGTAAACTGTGCCACCGGCAAGCGTTCATCTTTGTAAGGATAATAGCGTTGCAGATACTCCGCACCGAACACCCACTTATTGCTGTGTTTGGCGTAAGTTGCCATTGACAAACCGAAGTAATAGCCCGTTTCGCTATTGGTCGAAGACGAGTAAAAGCCATCCACCATTCCGCCCGTTACCTGTATGCCCCGCATACCGGGTAAGCAACGCTGGGCGTATGCCCCGCCCGTGAAGGCGAAGCATAACACCAACGTCAAAATAATTGTCGCGCGTTTCATTTTACTTTACTTTTAATTCGTTAATGACACGGGCACGAACCAGGTCGGCATTATCCACGGTAAACCGTTGATGCCTCCCGCCGTTTTGTTCGTGCAGTTCCACCACCAGCATTTTATCGTCCGGCATCGTAAATTTCGGTAGGACGAATATCATGCGTTCAGTACGCTGCCCGCCGATCAGCATAAGGTTGTTGTAGGCGCGAAGCGGCCACATCACCTGTTCCTGAATGGCGGTGCGCTTGGCGACCTGTTTATCGACGATTTTGAACGTGATAAAATCGACGTTAAACGGTACGTTGGATAAGTTTTTCAGTTGCAGGTGAAAATA
>JAISES010000486.1 GCA_031263965.1 Prevotella sp.
TGTAAGTAAGCTTACTTACAAACCAGACCGTTATCCATTTGTCTATTATAGTACCATCCTTAACGAACTCGCTGTCATAGACTATACGAATAAGCAGCTACCTATGAGTGACAAAAAAGGAAATACCTATACTACCTCGGAAATGGATTCACTCCTTCCGATGCTCAATTATCGTCAATTGATGAGCGATGGACGTCTACCTGATAGTATAAAAGGACAAGAGATAAATGCCAGAATATTGAGGGCAAAATCGTTTACATTCAGGTATGACCCGGCAGAAATAAAAACACCAAATACCGGACTGTATATATTGTTTGAATCAATGCCTAAACGCGTAGGACTGACAATGCCTGATGATGTATTCCGCATGAAAGATAAAATAGAGTTTATCAATACTGAAAGTAATAAAGTGGATGAGGCGAAAAGCCAGATATTTCAGGAAGAGCTAAGCAAAAACGGATACACCTTCCCTTCCAGCTGGCTTATAGGCAACCCTAATCCCAGAAAGCCATACGATGAAGGGTATTTCAGTCTGGACAATAAGGGGCAACTATTTCATATGAAGATGGTAAACGGACGTCCATATATTAAAGGCACAGGTCTTGGAGACAAAATAGATATTGCTTATTTCTCTATGCTTGAAGTACCTGACAAACGCTTCTACGGGTTTCTTTTCAGCAAACAAGGTGATATATATATAATACAGAATGAAGTGGGTAACTATCAGACCCTCAAACTGGAGATACCACCAATTGACATAGAGACAGATCACATAATCATTATGGGAAATCTCTTCGAATGGACTGTATCTATTACAAAACCCGAAGGTAAACAATGTTATGGTTTAGATAATAATTCGTTGAAACAACTTGACGAATACTTTATACAACGTGAGCCAGGAGAATGGGATAAAGTTTCAGAATGGGTGTTTCCTGTGTATCTGACAGTGGAGAATAAAGATTCCAATTATCTAACGCCTACATTCCTTTATACAGGAGTCTATGCCTTAGTTTTGAATATATTACTAGCAATAATTGGTGGAATATGTTTCTCTAATATAACAAAAAGACGTATTTTTAATGTCATATATATATTGATAACAGGTATAGCCGGATTTTTGTCATTACTTATACTGCCCAAATTCAGAAAAAATTAAATTAAACATTATCATCATATGAAAAAGTTACTTTTTATTACACTAATTACATGTTTGTTTATTTCATGTGGAAATAAGAAATCAGAAAATGCAGAGCAAACAGCTGAAGCTACAACAACCGAAACTACAGCTAAAGTATATAAACTGGATGAGCTGTTGACCGTTGCAGATCAAATGATTGATAAAACAGTAAAGGTAAGAGGAAACGTGACTCATACCTGTAAGCACTCTGGAAAAAGATGTTTCATCGTTGGGGAAAGTGGAAACGTATCAATGAGAGTAGAAGCTAAAGGCAATATTGGCGGTTTTAATCGCGAATTGGTAGGTTCTGAACTCGAAATAACTGGAGTTCTGAAAGAACGTCGCCTGACAAAGGAATACATCGATCAGATGGAAAAGGATACTAATGAGAAAGCTCTCAAGGAAGACGGATCTGCAGAAACTTGCCAAGCTGAATTGAATAATATAGCCAGTATGCGAGAATGGATGAAGGCTCACAACAAAGATTATTATTCGCTATATTACATGGATGGACAAGACTATGACGCCATCTGATCCTAAAATTAAAAACAAAATTACAAAATGGGCGCGAATCATCCATCGGAATTTGGGATTTCTGATGGTTGGCGTCTGTTTAGTCTATGCCATATCAGGGATATTACTCAACCACATGGATGGAAAAGACCCTGCATTCCGTACCGAAGAAGCAACCATCCAACTTACAACCGACCTAACACGAGAAGAGCTTGCTGTGGCATGGGACGACAAGAAAGATCTCCCTCCTTTGCGTAAAATACTACCTATAGATGAAGAGCATCTACGCTTGATGCTTGATGGAGGTGTCGGGGTATATAATATCAAGAAAGGTACTATCGACTACGAGACGTATAAAAAAAGAGAATTTGTATATTGGATAAATAAACTCCACTACAATAAGATAAAAGGATGGAGTATTATGGGTGATTTCTTTGCCGTATCCCTTATCTTTTTTGCTTTGTCGGGACTGGTTATGGTTAGAGGTAAAAAAGGAATCGCAGGAAGAGGCAAATGGTATCTTATTTTAGGGTTATTAATTCCTGTTATATACGTTATATTAGCATAGTAGGACATAACGGATATTTCCGGAATTAGAAATAGCAGCCTACTGTTATACCGAGCGATCCGAATGTACTTCCTGAAAGATATTCAACGTCGAATCCCTTGGCTACTTGGTATTGTACATTTCCGTAAATAGCTACATCTTTATCTATTGGACGCTGATATCCAAACCCTGCAGTAAAATGAATTTGCGGGTTTGTCAGATACTCATATTCTCTGTGCAACTATGAATCCAACATAGTCGGAGAACTACCTCCGGATGATCCTGTTGAATATATGCCATCATTTTTATCGGTACCACCACCTTTACTAAAACCAGTACCTAATAACAATTTGTATATCTGTCCTTTGCCTGCAAAAATATTTCGATTAGCTGAAATATCTATGTTTGCCATATTTATTGTTTGTTTCCTATAATAAGGATAAAGAGAAGCCGTCTTTTTTTGCTGATAAAAATTAATATCAGCTTTCAGTACCCATGTGGGGTTATAGTTTACTATATAAACATTAGCCGTATACGCCAGTTTCGCTGTTAACCTATCCTGATCTAACACCTTATTGGTTCCATAATATATAATTGTAAGCAAACCGCCGGGAGTAGTATTTACATTATAAATATTTTCATTATTTTCGAGGTTCTCTTTTCCTGCATATAACTCTATAGAGTGTAAATCACGACCAGAGGCTATAGATAATACCCCGTTATATTCGTACACCGATGCATTATGTTTAGAGTAAATAATGGATGATGATGAGTTTTTGCCATAAAAACCATCTCGTGATTTATACGTTAATTCATTAAACAGCTTTAGTTTTTCGGAAAGTCTCAGACCTAATTGAACCGATCCTCCATTAAATCTATTGAATAAAGGTTTGTCATCCCCATCCTTAGTATATCCTCCATCACCAAATTCTTCCCGACGACCGAAGAAAGCCCCTAAATCGATAAGAGAATAATATCGCATATCTTTATTTCCATATGTTTTAAACTCTATACCTTCTATAGTGCGTCTATAAAAGTAGTTGATTCCAACCTCGAGGAAGTTGCTGACAGGATAGCTCGCACCAATAGTCAACGACAAATCTGTCAGCTTGTTTTTGTGTCTCAAATCTTTAAACTTCGCATAATTGGTTGCCAAATAATCGATCTTGCCGCCTACTTTCAGCCCTTTATAAACATCTACGCTTATAGCTCCTATAAGATGATAGTTTTCCATTTGTTTTTCTCCGGCAGTGCTATCAGCTTCAGCTACTATGTTGAAGGGATTATAGTAAGGATCGATAAAAGATGCTCCCCCCATATGTTTCCCTTTAAAATTGTCATATGAGACCTTTCCGTATACTACGACTTTAGGTGACAATCGGTAAAACGACTCAGCCTTACCCCCAAATACATAGCTATTATCCGATTGGTAATAATTAATAAACTTGCCGTCGTTCTTGTTGAAAGAAACCTCTCCATAAGAGACATCGTCCAACAATAGCTTATCCAAACCAGAGGCATTATTGCTCGTTAACCACGGATCGGATTTGCTCACATATTCAAAATCGTGAAAATACTCCTCGTTATTCTGAGCATAAAGGGCGGAGTAAAATACTCCGCCTATTATAAGCATTATAAGATGTTTATACATTCTTTACTTAATTTCTTAGAGACGCTCTACTGCGTTGGTGGAAATCGTTGGTAGAATTATTTGTATCCTTATAGACTATACGCGCTCCATTCTTGATAGAAGCCTCGGCATCAATACCGCTTATATCTGTAGTTTCTGTACCCAAAGAATAACTATAAATCAATTTTGATTCATTTCCTTCGATTGCAAGAGTAGCTTCTTTATCCACATTGCGATATAAGGTATATCCATATCCATCTGTATAATAAACATACCCTCCATCTACATCTGCAGTTAATCGTTTATTATTATCAGTATAATCTTTTCTAAACACTTCTATTCCATCAACAACCCATTCTACAGGTACTTTCTTTCGAACCTGACTTGTTAGATTGTTGTAATAACTGGTTTTACTTGCATTAGTGACAAAATCTGCTAAATCTTCTTTAGGTGAAAATATAAAGAATGCAGGAGAATTTATACTTATTACCCACGCACTTCCTGTACCATAATGATAGGCTTTCATATGGTGAGATGCAGGAATTCCAACTGGAGTGGGATAGCTTGTTGTATTAGCGTATGCTGTCAAGTCATAAGTACAATAATATTCCGAATTGTTAAAGTTAATAGATTTGCTGTAAAGTGCTGTATTATCCACAGCATTATTCAGTGCTATTACAATTTGTTTTCCGGGCTCAAGGCTTACAGAATTTGTGAAATACCAGATTCCTGTTCCGGCAGGAATCCAACCCTCAGATTCATATGATAAAACACCATTTACATAATCTCTATTCGTTCCATTCGAATTATAAGGTAAAGTTACGCCCAAGCAAATTTTATCTAATGATGCTATTGCTTCTGAATTGTTATATAGAATGACATATTTATCATTAATAAAAGTTCCAGAACCATCATCTTTTTGACAGCCACCAACATATAGCTCTTTAATCACTATTTGATTCGTTTTCGATTCTTTCAGTTCTATGTCAACAGGTATTGCAACATTCCATTGGTCGGTTACTGACACATTGCTTTTCAAACCGTTATAAATATATGCTACACCACCAATAGAGCGTTTATCGGTAGCTGAAGCTTCATATACGCCTGCTATCACAGTAAATACAGCTTTCCCAGTGGCATCAGTTTCCGCCTTGTATGTAGCACTGTTTGCTGCGCTATACAGGCTTACTTCGATTTTTTCCTTTGTTGCTATACCATCGGGATATGCTAGTTGAACTATAACGGCATACGTTTTTTGTCCATCATCGCTGTCATCACTACATGAGTTGAAAGCCATAGTGAACATACACAATAATAAGTAAAATAGATTTTTTTTCATTTTTACAATAAAATTTTTACGATTACTAAATTTTTATTCTTAAAGACAGCCCATAATAAAATGGCGGTATATAATTACTTCTATACAAGCTCGATTCTGTATTAGTATTGCTATTCCTCACTTTAGCCATACTGTTCAGAAAGTTTTTTGCCGTAAACGATATTGAAGCGTATTTCCCGACCTCTTTTGTGACAGATAAATTTGCAGAAAAATAAGCTGACAGCTTGCTCGAATTGAAAGTATAATTATAAGATGTTACATTAATGAGTCTGTATAGGTCATTATACAGATTTATATCATTTTCTTTTGCCCAAGCCAACTTTTCAGCAAAAGGTATTTTTGTATTGGGATCATTGTATGAAGAGTAATACAATGGAAAAACGGCCACATACTGATTTCCGGCATATATATCACCTCCTAAATTTGTAGATAGATCATTCTTATCAACAACAAAAGCCATAGTCTTACCTTCGTATTCACTTATATTTTGTTTATAGTTGTAGAGCGAACTCTCTACCCGTAACGAAACAATTAATCTTATTTTAGGAATATGGGTTGTAATGGTCAGATTGGTATTCAGATTCTTAGCTATAGATCCATTGTATGTACTATTTGTTGAACCAACATAGTGAGGAATGTACGGATATTCTTTCCACGTCGTATTCAAACTTTGATACAATGTTTCGTCAATCCCTTTATAGTAATAATATTTGCCATCGAGACGGAATGATGTGTTCAATGCTGAAATTTTATCGAAATCGAATACCCATTCAAGCCCTCTTCTTAGGATGGGCGATCCATTCTCTCTGGTAGAATTTGTTTTAAACGTTTTGGTTTCAACGGATGCCAGTTGTTCATTCGGATAAGTCCCAGTCTTATCTATAACTGTTACTTGTCCGGTGTTTCTGTCGATAGAAAAAACTCTATTTCCGGAAGGTATAGCAGACGATTCCAGCTGAGCATGATCGGTGAAATTATATGAGAAAGGTGTGTAATTAGTCTTATTTATATAAGGATCGATGGTTTTATTATTGTAAAATGAAAGAGAAATATTCACACCTTTCATTTTTACATCAAGACCAATTTCTTGTAATCTCTCCTTTTGCCATTTCAGATTGGGATTATATTCAGGATCGGTAGGAATGATGTAATATCCTTTAGCATTAGTCTCGTTAAATATAATAACATCTTTGTACAATGTTTGTGGATATAATACCGAAAAAGTAGGTAGTTTGACTGCTTCACCAGTACCGGCACGGATAGCCAGATTCTTAACTAAAGAGCTATTAACAGGAATATTATATCTCAGATTGAACCGTGGCGAAAAGCTACTGACAGTACCATACTCTGACCCACTAATCATTGTGATTTCGGAACGTAATCCAGCAGTAACTTGCAAAAATGTACCTTTTATAGGTATATTTATTTGCTCTTGTGCATAAAGAGACAAATTATTCATTGCCGGCAATTCATCATAGCGATATCCTCTCCATGTAGGAGCCACACTCATATCATCGTAATATGTTCCTTTCCCTTTATTTTCAGAATGTTTATAATCTGCGCCGAGTATTATTTTGTTGTTTAACTCTCCAAACTTCTTCGCCCAATTTGCTTTTATTTTTGCCGTATAATCTAAATATTTACTATCTATTATCGATAGCTCATACCAGTTCCCTCCGGGCCGGAGGATAATCTCCGCATTCGGATTGTCTGCATATGTTCCAGTGCCTATAAAATAGCCTTCTTCTTTGCCATGTAGTACGGCAGTAGGAACTGCGCTATTATTATATTTATTCTCTTTATTTAATCTGTCGTTATAGTTGACCGAGGTTGAAGCAATGATGCTGGTAAGCCAGGGTTTATTAACCATCCAGTTTACGTCAACGAAACCTCTAAGTACGTTGTCTCGTTGTTTATCATACGTATTTTGATAATAATCAGGATCGCTTTCACTGTCATATCCGCCTATATTCCCTGTCAACCCAACTTTTAAAACTATAGGTTGACCAGTTTGCTTATTAAAAGTATTAGCATAAGTAAGAGACAGAATATTTCTGGCATATGCTGTATAAGGAGAAGCCGGGTCTGAAATAGATCGTGTATGTTCAATATTTGTATTTAATATACCATTATTTGCCCCTAGACCAAAACCCTTGCTTAAAGCATATTGTTTCGTATTAGGTTCTGTTACAAGATCTATCATAAAAGGGGTTTTACCCGAGCGCGTATTTATCTTGACAACTCCGTTCGACATGTCTCCATATTCAACGGATGGAACACCTGTGATGACCTCAACAGATTCAATATTACTTGTACCTATACTTCGTGTATCGACACCTCTGTGGTTACTAACCGAGATATCATTCATGGTAGCATTCGAAGACAGTTGAACACCATCCACAGAAACAACCGTCCCCAAGGTAGGGTTTCCCAATTCGAAGGTGCCCCCGCTACGTAATGAAAAACGCTGTGCTACAGTTAAGTTATTAGCTCCATTGGTAGACTCTCCCGGCAATAGAGCCGAAATGTTCGCAACATCCAATATTTGAGCATGATCGAGCATAGTGCGATTTATCAAGTAGCTGGTAGTAGCCTCGTCTGCTTTTCGTTGAGCTGTGACAACAACCTCATTAAGGGTAAGATTATCCTCTTTCAGATGAAAGGTTAGTCCTGATACATTTTTCTTCAGTGTTATTTCAAACTCCTGAGCCACATATCCCAGATTAGATATTCGAATCGTGAGAATTCCTAAAGGAATGCTGTTTATTAAAAAATGTCCCTTCTCATCAGTTATTGCCCACGCATCATAATCCAATAACGTAACAATAGCATTGTCTATGGGCTCGTTCGTCCTCGATGACAACACATTGCCTTGAATAGAATAAGTTTGTCCCAAGATAGAGCTTGTATATAAAATCACAACTCCGATCAGTGATAAGAATCTCAACATATTTTTTTAAAGAATAACAAAATTCGAAATATTTTAAGGCTTTTGCAATAACAAAGTATTGGTAAATTAGCTACGTCTGATACCAACAAATAGGTATTACACGGGTTTGCTTTGCACATATGTATTTCAAATGATCTAAATGAAAAGATCGGATCATCTTTTCTCGGAAGAAAGATAGTTCTGAGTATTTAGAAAAATATTCTTTAATATATAAAATACGGAAAAATAAAAAAGTGAGCCGGAATATCCTTCGATTCGCTTTTCTTGTTTAGGATGCTAATAATTGATTTTCATATTTATCCGTCCACGAATGAACAGCAAGCCGGTAAAACGCCAAAGCCGGAGCCCTAAGGGGTTTTCCTTAACAGGCAAAGCTTTATCTTATTTACCACCGCTTGCCTGTGTGGTAAAAATTACCGGATAAAAAAGAAAAAAATAGTTGGGTTTGGGGCGGTATAATCCCTGACCGAAGCTCACTACCATGCTTTGCGATAATTCTCCTCCAGTAATTTCTGTATATCGCTTTCCCTGTACAGAACCTTACCTCCCAATTGAATATAAGGTATTTTTCCTGTTGTGCGGTAATCCTGTAAAGTCCGCTTGCTAATACTAGGAAGTAAAGTAGAATCAAAAGGAATGAGGTAACTAATTGAGATTTAGATTTTAATTCATTATTCCGCATTGGGTTGTAAAATGTAAAAACGCAATAGAAAGCAGACTTCTGCGAACTTTCCGTTACCAATTCATTACCTGTTTTTGAATGGTAAAACAAGCGAAAAGTGCAGATTTTAAAACCTGTTTTTACACGAAAAATGAAATCCGGGTATAATCCCGGAAATTAAGTATTCGTCAGGTGTTTTATTCATTACACATCAGTGTTTTACATAGTATCATATAGCTCATTTGAAAGTAATTTTAAAGAAAATGAGTCTTATGGAAACAACATTAAAGGTTCTATTCTATTTGAAAAAGAATCAGTCAAAAAAGAATGGGCTGTCACCCGTGATGGGACGCATTACGATTGGTAAAACGATGTCCCAGTTCAGCCTGAAAACAGATGCCGATATAACGCTTTGGGATACTAAAGCCGGACGTGTAGGAGGCAAAAGTAAATTTGCGTTGGAAGTCAACCGTCAGATTGATAAAATTAATCTGCTGATTCACTCCCGTTATAAAGAGATAAAGGAAAATCAAGGTTCTGTTACAGCATTGCAGGTGAAAAATGCGATTCAGGGAATTGCTGCTACACAAGATGCAGTCCTCGATCATTTTGTAAAAATGAATGAAACAGTATCGCTTCGCGTAGGTATCGACAGAAGCCGGTCTTCATACGATCATTATAAGAAATCTTATAATGCCCTGCGTCATTTCCTGCGCACCAAATATAACCTGAGCGATATTCCATTCAAGGCATTAACCTATTCTTTTCTTGAAGAATACCATTATCATTTGCGGGTAGAACGTAAGTTTAAGCCGAGTACCACTGCCGGATATATTGTATTCCTTCGTAAAGTCGTAAGGAATGCTGTGAACCTGGGCATTATCGGCAGGGATCCATTTTGTGGTTTTGAAGCAGATGCCATAGTTAATAAACACAAGGCCCTGACACGTGAGGAACTGGATAAAATTATAGCTATTGACTTACCCCTTAAACTTCAACGCATCAGCCGTGATATGTTTATTTTTGCATCATTCACCGGTATGTCGTATATAGATATAAAAAACCTTACTCCTGAAAAAATAGTTACAATGGAAGACGGGAGTAAATGGATTATGGATAAACGTCAGAAAACAGGGGCCCCTTTTCATGTCCGCCTGATGGACATCCCCTTGGCTATAATAGAGACATATCGGGAACAAGGAATAGATGGCAAACTGTTTCCGATGCCTTGTGAGGGAACAGTTTATTTCAGCCTGAATGCTATTGCCCGCAGATGCGGTTTTAACAAGACGGTCAGCTTCCATCAAGGAAGGCACACTTTCGCTTCCCTTATTACCCTCTCAGAGGGAGTTCCTATTGAAACGGTAAGCCGTATGCTCGGGCATCGGGATATAAAGACCACTCAGATATACGCTGAACTTTCTTTAGATAAGGTAGCACAGGACATTCGTATTTTGTCCGGACGCATCAAAGATAAATACATTTTAATAGATTAAAAAATAGCAATTTAACTCATAAACACAAGAATTATGCGAAGTACATTTAATATCTTATTCTATATCAATAAACAGAAAATCAAAAAGAACGGAAAGTGTCCTATTCTTGGGCGTATAACCCTCGATGGGAAAATAACTCAATTCAGTACCCGTGAAGAAATAGAACCGGAGTTCTGGTCTGCCTCAGAGGGACTTCCTACAGGTACAGATAAAATCAGTAAAGGGATAAAACGAAGGCTTGAAGAATTCAAGACAGCGCTCTCCAGCCATTATAATTTTCAGATAGAACGCAACGGATATGTTACAGCCGAAAGCCTCAAAAACGCCATCCAAGGTATTGGCGTAAATCAGGTGATGCTTCTCAATGAATTTGAACTGCATAATGAAGAAGTCCGGCAGAGTATCG
>JAISES010000500.1 GCA_031263965.1 Prevotella sp.
TCAAAGTCTGTTCCGACTGCTTCTCTTACAGCGCTGGATACTTCGAAAGCCAGATCCTGTTGTTGAACGGTAAGTGTCAGGTTTGAAGACAAATCATCACCGTATAAATAATTGGTATGGGCAAACGGGTCAAACTTCAATCCGGTAAAACCGGCTTCTTTTACCTTCAATGCTTGTCGGGCATAATCGTCGGCTGTATGCCCTCCACCTGTAAACCAATAATTGGCATATAACAAAATATCTTTTCTATATGCACCGCCCAATAATTCATAGCATGGAACGCCCAAAACTTTTCCTTTCAGGTCAAGCAGAGCCATGTCGATACCACTGATTGCGCACAGACTTGCCCCGTAAGGCCCTATCCAGTTTAGGTCACGGTATAATTTAGTCCAGATAAAATCGGTTCTCATAGGATCGAGTCCGATAATCCGTTCTCCTGCGTGTTTGGCAGCAGCATATACTATCGGGCTACCCGGCCAGTTGGTCGCTTCGCCAATGCCGGTATATCCTTCATCCGTATATATTTTCAACAATGTCCAGTTGTATTTCACCCCTTCCACCAACCAAACTTTCACATCCGTTATTTTCATATCGCTTTTGATTACATAATTCCAAATGCATCGAATGCATTGCGGGCTTTCATCCCTTCCTGTATCTTTTTCAACACCATACGTTCGCCACGCGCTTTCTCCAATGCCTTGCTAAACACCTCGTTTTCTATCTTGCGAGGAACTATGCAAACGCCGTCGATATCCCCTATCACCATGTCTCCATCGTTTATCACAACTCCCCCCATTTCAATCGGAACCCGGTAATCGATAACTTTCCCGCGCGGAGCCTGGTCTTGCGCATACGGGCCATAAGAAAAGCAGGGAAAATTCAACGCCAATATCCCTTTCGTATCACGGGAATATCCGTTTACTACGGCTCCCGCCGCTTTGCACCGAATCGCCCTTGCACTCATCAGCTCTCCCCATAAAGCATAGCATGGAGACGAACCCGAACAGACATATATCTCATCCTCCCTCAGATCATCCAATGCCTCCAGCATCAGGCCGAATGATTTTTTCAATAGCGAATTAGCCCCTTTCTCAGGATCATGCTCCGGCATATCGGCCTCCAAGACCGTCATAGCTCTTCCAACGGCTACCATATCATCCCGCAACGGCCGGATGTACGGAGGCAAAAACTGATGAAGATACCCCATCTTATCCATGATATCGCCGATTACAGCCGTATATAACTCAGCCCTGATAAGCCCAAACAATGCTTCGTCGTCTTTCCACTCTTTCATATCACTTGATTTATAGGCGTCAATGGTTTCTTTCCTTCCAATACCGCTAATACGTTTTCCGTTGCCAATTCCTGCGATTTATATCTGCTTGAAACGGTTCCTCCTCCCACGTGAGGAGTCAAAAATACGTTTTTCATTGTCAATAATTCAGGAGAAACGGCAGGTTCATTCTCAAATACATCCAAAACCGCCCCTCCTAAATGTCCGGACAAAAGGGCGTCTACCAAATCCTTTTCACACATAATTCCTCCCCTGGAGGCATTGATAAATATCGATCCTTTTTTCATTTGCAAGAAAACATTCCGATTAAACAACCCTTTGTTTTCCTGGCTCATCGGTATATGAACAGATACAAAATCACTTTCAGACAACAATTGCCCTAACGAACAATACTGTTCACCTTCCGCCGGGCAACTGTCATAACAGAGCACATCCATTCCAAAAGATTCGGCAATAGGTTTTAAATAACGGCCAATCTTCCCGTAACCGATAATTCCCAATGTCTTATCCTGCAATGAACGGCCATCCCATCTGCCGGGCTCGAAACGGGCCCATTCACCTGACCGGACAAAATCCCCGACTTCAACCAAACGGCGGGAAATGCAAATCATACCCGCAATAACAATCTCGACGACAGGATATGCAAAATATTCGGGCGTATTCGTCAACCAAATGCCGCGCCTGGTCAATTCTTCCACATCCACATTATCATACCCGATTGCCACATTCGAAACAATCTTTAACCGCCCGGCCATCTCTATAAGTTCTTTATCAATACATATATCACCCACATTGATGATGGCTGTTGTGTCTTTTATACAACTTAACGCCTTATCACGAGGCATCAAATCAAACTTATCAGTTTCCCAGGGAATTACTTCCGCTACTTTTTCCAGTTTCCCTACTAATTCTTCCGGAAATAAGGATGTAATTATTATCTTATCTTTCATTCGTCACTATTTAATACTAAAAGCTATCCGTTCTGAAAGGAGCAACCGGAAGCCCGGTTTCGTCAAACAGGCAAGGCTCATAACTATCCGTAAAGCAATATCTGACATATACGGGATTCTTTACTTTTGCAGACCAGACATAAAGCCGGTTCTCCTTTATTTTCCCATTTGCAGGAGAAAACAATCCGTCTTCCCCTGCAACTTCAAGCCCACTGCAAGCCGGCTTAATCGTCAATTTTTCCACGTCTTTAAATTGGATGACGGCTTTTCCCTTTTCAAAATGTATTTTATTAAATGTCGGGCTTTTATATCCCTTTATGTTTTGTTTATAATGATCTCCCAATGCGAGATTCGCCAACCGGTATCCGACCATCTTCTTAGATACCGGATGAATATCATTCAGATCGTCAACCAAATCGGAAATGACAATCAATCCCGTCTTTTTTACTTTCTGAGTAAAAATTTCCTGCTGTTCACGTAAAAGAGCAGGTGTGTTAGCAGCCGAATTATATTTGTATGGGGCTATTTGTACCACATAAAAAGGAAATTCAATACCAAAACGATCTCTCCATGAAGCTACCATTGAACCCAGAAGCTTAGCATATACCCTATGATGTGAATGGTTAGATTCTCCTTGATACCAAATACACCCTGCAATAGAATAGGGAATGATGGGGTGAATCATCCAATTATATAATACGCCCGGTTTGCTCGGACGTGTCTCCCAAAGCTCTTTACATAAGTCATTGCTTATCTCTTCATCTTTTTCAACAACTTCATCGGGCGTCCATGCTTCGGCTGGAGTTCCTCCATACGACGAAACGATAATACCGATGGGGCATTCTGTTTCTTTATTTATTTTCTTTGCAAAATAGTATGCGACAGCGCTTGTATGCCGGGCATTCTCAGAAGAGCAGGAAACCCATCGGGCAGAACAATCATTCTGCGGGTTCTCGGCCCCCTTTCTCGCTATCGAGAATATACGGATATTGGGATTTTCGGCATGTTCAAGTTCCTGCATGGCGTTTTTAGTAGCATTTAAAGCCATTGCCATATTTGATTGCCCGCTGCATAACCATACTTCACCTAACATCACATTCCGGAAAACATATTTTTGAGACCCCAAAACAGACAAGGTATAAGGGCCTCCATAGTTTTTAGTCGGCAGATAAGCTATAAACTTACCCAACACATCTGCTTTTGCACAGACAGTATCATACGGAGCCCAACTCCCTGTTATTTTTACAATTTCGTCCCGGTTTCCATATCCCCAAACAGCTACATTACTCTCTTGCTGAAGCACCATATTGTCTCCAAAAACAGAAGGAATAGAAAGCTGCGCCGATAAAGAATAACAACATAAATAATAGAATATAACTCCTGCTAATATTATTTTCTCATTCATAAGCTATCTCTGATATAAATAGTTTAAAACATAGATTCCAATTCTTGCAATAAAGATTTTGACAAATACTTTCCCAATAGAAAATGCTTCCTGTCCGGATACCATAATGTGAATTCACCGTTTTTTTCAGTAATACTCGGATAGGTTGCAACTTCCGCTGTTCCTTTCGGTCCGACAGGTATATCGTCCGTAGAAAGGAATTCTTTAGATTGGCTGAACCAGATTGGTTGATGGGCTTTAGGCATGAACTTACCTAAACAGACAGATGCCGGATTTCTCAAAAAATCACTTTGATTTCCATTATCCCACACTTTTTTAAATTGGTTATATTCCCCTTTTTGACCAGCGTTATTATAATGAATTAGAAGAAACCTGTTCTCCGATAATGAATAGATTGGACAAGAGGCCATTGGGTTTTTTATCATTTCACCTCCATCTTTGTAACGTAACACCTCCGGTTTTCTCCATGTTTCACCATTATCATCGGATACCGAATACCATATATACCCGGTCATTGTCCTCATAACCGTGAAAAGCCTTTTATCAGGCAGTAAAACGACGGCAGGCTCTTGGGCGACCGATATCGGATAATCCCGATGAGGCACTTCTATTCCTTTTCTCTTTTTGGGAAGCCATGTTATAATTAAATTTTCGGGAAGAGGATTATCGTCAATGTTTTCAAAACGGACAAAATAAGACCTGCTGTCTTGATTTACCCATCCTTGCGCATCAGGTCGTTTGACGACTGTTTCACTTGTCCATTGCGTGTATCCTCCCACATATCTCCCTCCGCCGTCTCTGATTGGTTTCTGCCATACAATCCAGTTGGGAGTATATGCCGGATCCGGATTATCGTATTTATTTTTAGGTACCGAAATATCTTTTCCTTCTATCCACGTATGTCCATTATCATCGGAATAGAAACACCCCAAAACTCCGGAATGCTGCTTAGTATCCGGGTTCAATGCTTCTTTTGTGAAAAAGCAATAGATTCTTCCTTTTTTTGAAACTACAGGAAAAGCCCAACTTGCCTGTCCTCCCGTCCTCCCGGAAGCCTTTCCGGTAATAATAACAGGAGGATCCCAATTCTTCCCGTCTTTACTTCGAGCAATTACCGCCCGGTTATCGCCCCTTCCTTCCACACTGCTCTGTGTCCATATAGCCAATAGCTCTTTAGAATGAGGAGCATCAAAAACGAGGAAATGTTCATTGTCACCATCCTCCTTCCCGTCAGGAAGGTAAACAATAATATCAGGGTTTGTCCGAGACCATTCCTTTTCTATTTTAGAAGAAGCTTCTGATGGCGTCCATGAGTGCTTTGCCGAATTATAATTACCAACAGCTTCCGAAACCCTGAGCGCCCGGTCATAAATATTCACCTGATGAATTACTCCATTCAATTTAGGCCCGATAAGAAGTTCCCGGCTCCCTTCACTCATTTTAAAATAAGGGCTGAAACGTCCCCAACCGAATTGACGAGTGTATCCTCCATCATTCAGGAATCCATCTACAATAAATAAGATAATATGTGGGCCGGCATCTACAACAATATTTACAAAATGCCTTTTCCCGGGTTTTAACAATCCTTCATCACAGTTCCAAACAACTTTTGTCTGGCCATCACTCAGATTGATTTCTAACGTTTTATTTTCCGTAGTTTTAACATACCAACCTTGTCCGCTCTCTGCACGTGCATCTAACAATACCTGATCCGGAGATAAGTCTTCCAACGTAAAATCAATCTCAATCGTATATCCCTGGCGCGTCATAAAACCACGTTGATCCATTGAGTTATTGTTACGTATATAAAACTTTGATAATGAAGGACATTTAACGGATTGAGGAAATAAGCTGCTATTGTTTAACCAATTCATTTGCAAACCGGCTGTTGCTTTGTCTTTATTATCAAACTGTCCCCACAAACCTTTTAATAATGTCTCGTCAACCTGATGAACCCTGGCAATATCTTTCTGTGTTTCAGAAATATAATAGTTTCCTTTATCTTCTATTAGATCAGGATAACTCATTCTTATCAAAGGGTCATCATCATAAAGGGAAATTTCCGGCTGCGCCCAACGAATAATTTTCCCCCCAGGAGTATCAGCCTCTACTCCCCCCGATAACCATACCGGATTACGGTCATCATAAGCCATATTACGCCTGTTAGGATGTTCTTTAATAAAACGTCCTCCATGATTATGATACCAATATAGATATTTGCCGTTTTCGCATTTCCATACAAAATTAGCAGCCCGCGGATGTTTTACCAAGCGCCCATTATCATATTTCATATAGTGAGGCGTTTCCCAGGTATGCCCGCCATCACGACTATATGTACAAGCAGGATACCCGTCTATGGTACGATAGACACAAAAAAGAGAACCGTCGCTTAGCTCCGTAAAACTTTGTTCGGCTGCAATCGGGCCTCCACCCGGAGGCGTCTTAAGTCCGACGTCACCATCAGGAAGCGTATTCCATTTGGCTTTCGCCGGATTTTGCACGGTAAAGAGATTCGGGCTTTGTAATAATACACCTTCATTTGAAGTAAAAAAACCATCCCCAAAACCTCCTACTTTAATAAGTGGCACATAAGCCGAACCCTTATAGTTAAAAGCTTTCCCTACATTCCAGAAAAAACGTATTTTCCCTTGATAGACATTATTTCGATCAATTTCAAATTCACGTACAGGAATTGTAAATCGATCCTTTGACCAGGTTTTCCCATGATCATCAGAATATTTAAAAACAAAATACCCTTGACTGTCAACCCTCTTAACTTGTCCATCTCGATATGGAGGGTTGTCTCCAAGAACAAACCGGGTATTATCCGTATTATGATTATAAAAAACAAATACTCTCCCGGAAGGAGCTTTTAACAGTACCGCATAGGATGCTTCAGGGCCATCAGCCGGTTCTACGTCCACCCAATCGCCCCATGTCTTACCTTGATCAAGGCTTCGTTGTGTTACAATGTGTTGTCCAGACGCCCCCTCATGCCCTACGCCGGTAGTTATTACACAAAGCCAGGCGCCATCATCCGCCTTAACGATGTAAGGTTGATCACTATAACTTTCATCCGGAATAACAGAACCCATAGAAATATGCCTCGAATCTGTAATTTCCTGAGCATGTAAAGATACGGCTATCCCCCATATAATCAATAATTGAACGAGTTGTCTATGCATAATGGTTGATTTATAATTTTCTTTTTTTTATTTCACATTTGATATTCTTTGGATTATATCTGGCGCTAACCTTTTCTCCAAAGCTTTAGCTATATCATTGAGGGCTATATCCTCAAAAGCGTTACGGTCTACAGGTATTATTTCTACCCGGTGTTCTGTTAGTATTTGCTTGTATTTTTCTTCAAATTGATCCATTAGTCCGTTTTGATAATCGGCTGCCTCTTTTATGGCTGTCGTTAGGAGGGCTTGAGTATCCGGATCGAATTTTTTATAGAAATTATCCCCTACTGCGACGATATAGTAGCTTAACAGGTGCTTGGTATCCATCGCATACTTTTGTGTCTCATACAAATGGCTTGTGAATATGGTCTCTAATGGGTTTTCCTGGCCATCGACAATGCCTTGCTTTAAGGCCATGAACATATCAGAATAGGTAATGGGAGTCGGGTTTGCACCAAACATCTTCCAGGCTTCAATATATACAGGGAGTTCCGGGACACGTAATTTTAATCCTTTTAATTCAGCTGGCGTAGAAACCGGTTTGTTGGTCGTTGTCAGGTACCGGGGGCCTCTTCTGAAGTATGCCAGGAAATGCAATTTCCTTTTCGATGCAATGGAGGTTTCTATTTCTTTTCCTATTTCCCCGTAGAGCACTTTGTCTAAATGTTCGTAATCTCTGAATAAAAAAGGAACTTCCATTACTCCGTACTCGGGAGCATACCAGCCGATCAATGACGGGCCGACAATAATCATATCGACAGCTCTTAATTCAAGGCCTTCTATTAGTTCCCTGTCACTTCCTAACTGGGCGTTAGGGTATATTTTTACTTGTACTTTTCCTCCGCTCCTTTCTTTTACCAGTTCTGCGAATTTTAAAGCGCCTTCGTGTGAAGCGCCTCCTGTCGACATTACATAAGCGAGCTTCAACTCCAGGTAGTCTTTCTTTGATGAACTGCAGGAACAAAACAGTCCGGTTAACAGTAGAATTATGGATAGGGCTTTATCGTAGGGTTTCATGGTATATCAGATTATAGATTCTCCAAACAATTTGACAAGGAATAAGGATATGTCTGGTATAAACACGCATAACAGCAATGTTACCAGCATGGCAATGTAGAAGGGAACGATTTTTTTCAGGATATCATTGATGGGGATATTACCTGTGCCGGAAATAACAAACAGAAGAATTCCGACGGGAGGAGTAACAAGCCCTATCATAACAGACAATTGGAATACGACTCCGAAATGAATGACGTCAATGCCCATCGTATGGATAACCGGAAGTAACAGAGG
>JAISES010000515.1 GCA_031263965.1 Prevotella sp.
GAGTTTATTTTGTTTAGCCGGCAAGCTGGTTGTGGGTCGGCTATCCGGTACAGCCTTGACTTTTTGTAACTTTTTGGTCAAGCAAAAAGTTAAGAGCAAGCAATCTTCGATTGCGCGCAAAAAAAATAATACGGAACAATACTGTATTTTATGGATTTGTTCCGGTCTTGCGTAACATGGGTTAATAACTGTTGCTGCGCAACACACAGACTACAAGTCCGCGCGTAGCATAAAAAAGTGAACGTTTTTTTCTCTCGCAATGACGGGAGAAAAAACATACTTACAGCGCTCTATGGATATTTTATATAGTTTACAATAAATAATTTCACAAATCACAATTGTATTTTGTTGATATACAAAATCTTGAAATCTTGAAATAGAATTTATATAATAGAGAAAAGAAGAATAACCCAAAACGTTTTATCTAATCTTGTACCTGACACCTTTGGTTATAAATTATTGTTTTATCTTTGTATCCACATGAAAGCATCATAATTTATGGCCCTAAAACAGCAGTTACAACTCAAACAACAGCAAAAGCTATCGCCTTTGCAAATGCAGGTCATTAAGTTAACCGAATTGCCTGTGCTTGAGCTTGAAGAGCGTGTAAAACAAGAATTGGAAGATAACCCCGCATTGGAAGAAGGTCTTGAACCTACTGATGATGTTTCGGAATATGATGATGATTTCAGCCCTGAAGATGATACGAATATATCTCAGGAAGATCTGGTCTTGGGCGATTATATGAATGAAGATGAAATCCCCGATTATCAAATACGTAATGGTGGAGAACAATCAAGCCGTCCGGCCGACATCCCTTTTTCTGCGGCAGGGTCTTTACACGAATATTTGCTTGAGCAGCTCGGCGAATGCGAACTTAATGAAGAGGACAAAAAAACCGCTGAATACATTATTGGCAGCATTGAGGAAAATGGCTATCTGGATCGTTCTTTATCTGCTATTTCCGATGATCTTATTTTTCAACAAAATATAGATGTCCCGGTCGCTAAGTTGGAAGAATTATTGAAAGTTATCCAAGGGTTTGAGCCTGCCGGAGTAGGAGCACGGAATTTGCAGGAATGTCTGTTCCTTCAATTAAACAGGAAAGAAAAGTCTGTTGAGGCAGATAATGCTATCCGGATTATTA
Organism: Prevotella sp.; assembly: GCA_031263965.1. Lineage (GTDB taxonomy): Bacteria > Bacteroidota > Bacteroidia > Bacteroidales > Dysgonomonadaceae > Dysgonomonas. Next base: position 1,148 of record JAISES010000515.1, read on the forward strand.
CGGATTATTTTGATGAATTCTCTAAAAGACATTATGAGAAAATAATCAGGCAGTTGGGGATTGATGAGCCTGGATTGAAAGATATAATACAGGAAATTACCGCCCTGAACCCCAAACCGGGAAATACATGGGGAGATTCTCTGTCTACAACGTTGAGCACGATTACCCCCGACTTCATTGTGGAATCATATAATGGAGAGTTATTTCTTAGCCTGAACAACAGGAATATACCCGATATGCGTGTGAGCCGCGAATATTCAAACTTGTTGAAAGGGTATGCCGAAAATAAAGACAGTATGTCCACAGACAATAAGAATGCGGTGTTGTTCGTTAAACAAAAACTGGATTCTGCACGGTGGTTTATCGAGGCCATCAAACAACGGCAAAACACTTTGCAGCGTACGATGGAAGCGATCATGAACATGCAATACGATTTTTTCCTTACAGGAGAAGAGGCCCAATTGAAGCCGATGATATTGAAAGACGTGGCTCAGCGTACAGGCTATGATATTTCCACGATATCGCGTGTAAGTAACAGTAAATATGTACAGACTAATTTTGGCGTTTATTCCCTTAAGTATTTTTTTTCGGAGTCGATGCAAACGGATACGGGAGAAGAAATATCATCACGGGAAGTTAAGGCTATCTTGAAAGAATGTATAGAAAACGAGGATAAGACGAAACCTCTGACAGATGATAAGCTGTCGGAAATATTAAAAGAAAAGGGCTATATAATTGCTCGCCGGACAGTAGCTAAATACAGAGAGCAAATGAATTTTCCTGTTGCCCGGCTAAGAAAAGAAATATGATAGAAAAAAAAGATAAAGAAGCAAATACAGATGGTGATGGAGCGGTAGTTCCCATATCGGCTATATATGATCCGCCCCGGATAAAAGAACCGGTTTTGGCCCATGTTATTTCTTTTGTATTACACCCCCTTCTCATGGTGGTTTATGTTATCGCTCTGATATTTGTATATACGGATTTTAAGTTCTTGTACGGTAATCAGTTCATTCAGTTTATAGCGCCCGCTTTCTTTTTATCGTGCGCTATTCCGGTCAGTGGTATTTATACGTTGAAAGTAACAAAATTAATAACGGATTATAAATTCAGGAAAGGAGAGCGGTTTTTACCATTCATTATTTTCTTTTTTTCGTACGGACTTCTTTTCTATTATTTCTTCTCGGCAAGACTAACTATCTGGTTTTTGGCTGTTTTGGCTATACCGGTGATGTTATTCATTATATATTCCCTCATTTCAGTATTTTGGAGAATCAGCATCCACATGATGGGTATAGGAGGCCTGACAGGTAGCATTATGTCAATTTGTTATAATATTAAAGGGCTTAATCTATGTGTTTTGTTCATCATTTTGTTTATCTTAGCGGGGAGTTTGGGTGTGTCGCGTCTTGCTCTCAACAGGAGCACTCCTGCTCAGGTGTATGCCGGTTTCCTCGTTGGTATTGTAGTATCATATCTGACTGTATGGATAGGCGCGTATTGGGGAATTGTCATTTTTCTGAAAAACTTATAATTTATAATATAAATAACTATGAACTTTCCTGAAAATTTAAAGTATTCTAAAGATCACGAGTGGATCAAAGTTGAGGGTGACACGGCTCTTGTAGGTATCACAGAGTTCGCACAAAGCGAATTGGGTGAAATCGTCTATGTAGACGTGACTACAGAGGGCGAAACTATTGATAAAGAGGGTGTTTTTGGTAGTGTGGAAGCTGTGAAAACCGTATCCGACCTTCTGATGCCTGTAACGGGAGAAGTGCTTGAAGTAAACGCTGAATTGGAAAATAAGCCCGAGTTAATCAATGAAGATCCTTATGGTAAAGGATGGATCATAAAAATTGCAGTTAGCGATAACGCTCAATTGGATAGTCTGCTATCTGCCGCCGATTACAAATCATTAATAGGAAAATAAACGGTGAATCCTGTCGTAAGTATTATAATGGGAAGTACATCCGATCTTCCTGTTATGGAAAAGGCGGCAAAGTTTTTTGACGAAATGGAGATTCCTTTCGAAATAAATGCTTTGTCGGCTCATCGTACTCCCGAAAGGGTAGAGGCTTTTGCAAAAGGAGCGCACCGCAGAGGGATAAAGGTTATTATAGCCGCAGCAGGTATGGCGGCGCATTTGCCGGGAGTGATTTCTTCAATGACTCCTATCCCTGTAATAGGTGTTCCTATCGATGCCTCGCTTGATGGGCTGGATGCTTTGTTGGCTATCGTACAAATGCCTCCGGGTATTCCGGTTGCAACTGTAGGGATAAACGGCGCCCTTAATGCCGCGATCCTGGCCTTACAGATGATTGCTACGGGAGACGCAGAAGCACACGGGAAACTGGTAGCCTACAAAGAAAGCCTCAAAAGCAAAATAGAAAAGGCAAATGAGGAACTGGCCCTGGTGAAATATAAATACAAAACTAATTAAGTGATGTTACGCAACACTGAAAAATAGTGTCATTCCATATTCTTGTTCTTTTTTCTGCGCGCAATCGAAGATTGCTTGCGTTCCTTTTGCCCTAAGCAGCAAAAGGAACCAAAAATGCTTTATGCGCCCGCTTTACTGTGCGACCCGT
>JAISES010000003.1 GCA_031263965.1 Prevotella sp.
TTTTTCGAGTCATATTTTGCCTTCGCAAATTCATATACGCCCGGTAAGATTGATAAGATGATTATAAGACCAGCTACAAGTTTCAGATTGTTTTGTATAATCGGATGAGTTCCAACGGCATAGCCAAGCAGACAAAATATTGCGACCCATGCTACTCCCCCTACTATATTAAACGAGAAAAAGTGCTTATACGTCATCTTGCCCATGCCCGCTACAAAAGGGGCAAACGTGCGGACGATAGGTACGAAACGTGCTATAATAATGGTTTTACCACCATGTTTCTCGTAAAAATGATGCGTTTTTTCCAGATATTCCTGTTTGAAAATTTTCGAATGTGGATTACGAAATAATTTTTGTCCGAAAAATCGTCCGATACTGTAATTGACAGCATCGCCCAATATGGCGGCGGCAATAAGCACACCCAGCAGCCAGTAGATATGCAGATGGTTGCCCTGATTTGCCGTAACAGCCCCCGCCAGGAATAAAAGAGAATCGCCCGGAAGGAACGGTGTTACAACCAAGCCTGTTTCACAGAAAATAATGAGGAATAAAATAGCGTACACCCATGTGTCGTACTCGTTTACCAGATGGTTCAAAGCATCCTGGGTATTGAAAAGCAACTCATGGATGAGACTCCATGCTTCATGTAAAAATTCCATTTTTTAGTTTTGCGTTATTATAATATGATCAATTTCAATTGGTAACATTATATGTTCAATTTCTTTATGCTACGCGCAGACTTGCAACCTGTGTGTTGCGCAGCTCTTCGGGCAGGGCACGGACAAATGTCCGCGCCAGCGAGGGACGTACGGCAGAGACAACGAAAGCGAAATGCTTGTTGTGCGCCAGCCCTGCGCCGTTAGCTTCAAGTACGGGCACCCGTCGGATGAAAACGGCGTAAAAAGAAAAGCTGTTTGAGCTTATCCGAAAGGTTAAAGTTTATACTCAGTATGAGCGAGTTCTTTTCTTTTAGCCGTTAAGTCCGTTAACGGGTCGGACGTTGGTGCGGGGCGCCAAAGCATTTTTGGTTCCTTTTGGGGCTTTGGCCAAAAGGAACGCAAGCAATCTTCGATTGCGCGCAGAAACTGTTTCGGATAAATGAACGTTTTCTCTTCCGTCATTGCGAGGGTTTACCCGAAGCAATCCATAAAAGGACACAGCAACTGGATTGCTTCACCGCTTGCGGTTCGCAATGACGAAAACAAACGAACATATTTTTTTAACTTAATCAAACCACTGACCGGTATCTTTAATAAATAGTAATTTGGATTATATCTACATTAGATTCGTCCTGGACTTTCATTATTTCGCAAAATATATTAGATTTGCATTAATATAAACGAGATATGGCAAAATACAACAGAATTCTGCTTAAACTGAGCGGAGAATCCCTAATGGGCGAACAACAGTATGGCATAGACGAAAAACGCCTCAACGAATACGCTTCACAAATAAAAGCTGTAGCCGGTATGGGTGTACAGATAAGCATTGTTATCGGCGGCGGCACTATTTTCAGGGGTTTGAGCGGAGCCTCTAAAGGATATGATCGTGTAAAAGGCGACCAGATGGGAATGTTAGCCACGGTCATAAACAGCCTTGCCCTGAGCTCTGCACTGGTAGCGTTAGGTCAGAAGGCCCGCGTACTTACAGCTATCCGCATGGAACCCATAGGAGAAATATATAGCAAATGGAAAGCGATAGAATCGATGCAAAACGGAGAAGTTGCTATCTTGTCGTGTGGGACAGGCAATCCGTTCTTTACTACCGACACAGGCTCATCGTTGCGCGGTATAGAAATAGAAGCGGATGTAATGCTGAAAGGCACGCGTGTAGATGGAGTTTATACGGCAGATCCGGAAAAAGACCCGGCCGCAACTAAATTCGAATCCATTTCTTACGATGAAGTATACGAGCGGGGACTGAAAGTTATGGACCTGACGGCAACCGTTATGTGTAAGGAGAATAATTTACCGATCGTTGTTTTTGACATGGATACTCCGGGTAATCTGGAAAAACTGATGAAAGGCGAAAATATCGGCACATATGTGCATGCATAAGAGTAGTAAGTAGAGAGTAGAAAGTAATCTTGAAATAATAAATTATACAAATATGGCAGCAGACCTGAAACAAATCGAACAAAAAGCAGAAGTTAAAATGCAGGCTTCCGTTGAATTTTTAGATGAAACCTTATCCCGCGTTCGCGCCGGAAAAGCCAACCCTCATATTCTTGACGGTATTAAGCTGGACTATTATGGAACGCTTACTCCGCTGAGCGGTGTTGCGGCTATCAATACCCCCGATGCCAGAACAATTATTGTTCAGCCATGGGAAAAACAGATGTTGAAAGACGTAGAAAAAGCTATATTGAACTCAGATGTAGGAATTACTCCCGACAACAACGGGGAAATTATCCGCCTGTCGATCCCCCCGCTGACGGAGGAACGCCGTAAGCAACTGGTAAAACAGGCAAAGCAAGAAGCGGAAGAGGCAAAAGTAAGCATCAGGAGTGCCCGCCGCGATGCGATCGACTCCATCAAGAAAGCAGTAAAAGAAGGAGTAGCCGAAGATGTGGGAAAAGATGCGGAAAATGACATGCAGAAACTTCATGATAAGTACATCAAGAAGATAGATGACGTTTTTGCTATAAAAGAAAAAGAAATATTGACAGTATAAACAATTTGCCAATATACTGATATGCCAATATGCCAATATGCCAATGTTACATAAATTGATACATTGGCATATAAACTTTTAACTGAAACTCTTATGATGAAAAGTCTATATTTTTCTCTCACTTTAGTTCTGTTATTATTTTCCAGTTGTGATTACCAAGGCTCGTTTACTTTTAAAATCAAGAATGAAACTCAAAAAGAAATCACAATAAAATTTCATTACGATTGCCTTTCTTCTGGTTTTGATAATCAGAAAGAGGTAACAATACTCCCTGATGAAGAGAAAATAGTCAGAGTTATAGAGGCACCTTTAAACAGTGCTGCTCATGATTGTCTGAAAGATCATGGATTAGAATATTTTGAAGAACTTCCATTTGACACTTATCTTGAAGGCATGAAGCTAGATAAAGATCTGTGGTTGCGGGAAAACTGGACATACTATAAAAAATCAAAATGGGATGCAGAGTATAAAATGGTAATAACAAATGGATTATTAGAAGAAGATTAACAAGTGAAAGGTCTTGTTATAAAAAATACAGGCAGTTGGTATCTGACCCGGACAGATGACGGACGGGATATAGAATGCAAGGTGAAAGGTAATTTTCGCTTAAAAGGCATACGCAGCACTAACCCGGTAACCGTTGGCGACAGGGTTACTATTATCGAGAACGGGGAAGGCTCCGCACTTATTACAGAAATAGAAGACCGCAAAAACTATATTATCCGTAAATCCCCGAACCTGTCGAAACAATCACATATCTTAGCGGCCAATATAGACCTTTGTTTTCTGATCGTAACCATAAACCATCCGGTTACATCAACCGTCTTTACAGACCGCTTCCTGGCATCAGCCGAGGCCTATCGGGTTGCCGTAAATCTGATTTTCAACAAAACAGATATTTATACCGAAGAGGAAACCGGATACATGGATGCATTGATAGCGATGTACGAATATATCGGTTATCCGGGTATAAAGGTATCAGCTTTGAAAAATGAAGGCATGGCTGTTTTACAGGAGAAAATAAAAAATAAAACCACGCTGTTTTCAGGCCACTCCGGCGTAGGTAAATCGACATTGATAAACTCCCTGATACCTGATACTGATCTGAAAACGGGCGCTATATCGGACTATCACGGGAAAGGAATGCATACGACCACATTTTCGGAAATGATAGAACTGCCTCAGGGAGGTTTTATAATCGATACTCCCGGAATCAAGGGCTTTGGAACTGTGGATATGAAAAAAGAGGAAATTTTTCATTTTTTCCCCGATATATTCAAATTTTCTAAAGATTGCCGGTTCAATAACTGCATCCATATCAACGAACCGGATTGTGCAGTCCGCAACGCTGTAGAGAAGCACTATATCAGCGAAAGCCGGTACAAATCATACCTGAGTATGATGCAAGAAGAGGAAGACGAAAAATACCGTAAATGACTTTAGAAACTGTTTGAATTTTAGCGAAAAATAATTATTGCCGTATCTGATTGTTCATTTTAGATGTTCGTTTATTCCCGTCATTGCGAGGGTTTACCCGAAGCAATCCAGTCGTATTTTCGGGCAGTCACAAAGGACTGCCCCTACCGCTAACCGGCCAATTTCCGGATTGCTTCGCTACACTACGTTTCGCTCGCAATGACGGGAGACTGATCCTATAAACATGTCATTAATTTTTCTTGATTACTTAGAAACAGTTTCTTATTTGTTGTACAAATCCTTATATCCATGCTTTGTACGGAAACCATCGTAGATAGTTGTACCTCTCAGTTCTATCGATTCTACATTGCGTCCTGTCCATATATCGAGCCCTAAACCTCTCTCGGGAACACACGGCACTACATCGAAACACCACAAGGGATAAGAGCTGACATAGATATAAACATCATGCCCCAACGAGTATGGAGTATAAGTATAATTTTCATCCGGTTTTTGCTCTTCTTTTTGCAACAGCATTTTATCTTTGAGGGAATACGGAGCAGTGAAAAGTTTAGTTATCCCCTTTGTGTTATCCGGTTCGCGGTGTTCAAGATATTCCCAATAATAAGATGCCGAGCGAACAGAAAAAGTAAACATCCAAAGGATAAGAAGATAAGAGAACGATTTTCCTATCCATCTCGTTGGATATTCTCTTTTGCCAATCAGCAATACCCATCCTAAAAAAATAGCAGAGAATATAAACCCGCAACCGAAACGGAAGTCAGGCGCAGAGATCAACCAATAAAATACGCAGGCTAACGCCGCAAAGAAGACACTTGCATAGACTTTGTCTTTGAGTTTTATTACTTTTATTAACGAAAACACGAACGACGTTATGGCTGTAAAATAAATGAAGGCGAGGATATAATAATATTTCTGATGATATTCAAAAATGCCTTTTACCAAACCGCCAAAACCGCTATAATATTTTATCAGATCGCGTTGGCGTTCAGCTACTTCTACCGGTATCTTCCAATCGAACGAAAACAAGTCCAGCTCGTGAAGCGGATAAACGATATATCCCGATATAATAACTGTACGTGCCATCCAGATAAAGAACAGAACAAACAGGAATGCACAAACAAAGATAGCAGGCCTGTATTTTTTCTCCCTCAATGTAAATATCAAAAGAAACAGGCTCAATAAAGCGAATGGCATAACCGATAGTTTGAACGTAACCAAAGCCGCTGGGACAAACAGGTAGAAGAGTCTGTTTTTGCTGAACGTTTCTTTATACAAAATTACTTTTGCAAAAATGTAAAAGATAACCGCACTTGGCAATACGTCGGTATATGTGTCGCCTATTACCTTGCCGGTATAATAAAACAGTAAAATGAACAGGAGTAGCAATCCCAGCCTTTTTATCTCAAACTCAGACCTGACAACCTCCAATAAAACCCAACAGCAAACATAAGCCACAACCAAAGCCTGCAAAGCACACAGGGGATAACCAAGAAAGCTCCGGAATGTAAAAACAGCGCTGATCAGAAAATAATTGGAATTGAAGCCGTAACGGTCTTCAAGATTGCCGATTCCGGGAATCACCGGATAGTCCTCATTCCATCGGATGTGAGCATAATGATAGCTCGTGGAATCGAAACCCGTAGGTGTCCATAAGGCCATCAGTATGAATGTTATAAAACCTGCCGATAGAATCAGTTTATGAACCGGAGGCAGCTCCGGAAAAGACTTTCTGTAATGGCGGTATAAGTGCAAAAGATGATCTTTTCGAACGATCCAGTATATGACGCAAACAGCCAGATATGAGTACAGAATATACTGATTGGACGGAAGCCGGAAAGAAGATATGGAAAGAGGAATCAGTGTGAAAAACAATCCCAGGAAAAAGGTATCGATGAACGAATAGCTTTCTTCGCGCTTGCACACCTTGTTATAGAGGGCGACAAACAAGTCTCCGAATGTAAAAAGTACGAAGGAAATTATAATCCAGGATATTATTATTACAATCATTTAGATAAAATAGTCAGCACAAAGATAATAAAAGTTCAAAATGATTTGGAGAAAGCTTAGAGTCTGTTTAAATTTAGCAAAAAATATTGGATACTAAAAGTAAAATACGATCGTGGATAGAGGTTAATCCTGTGAAAATAATTATTCTGACAGGCATTTTTACCCGTGTGCTGATAGCGGTACTTTATCAGCATATAACACTTTATCCTGACAGTGCAGACTATGTTAATCTTGCCGGATGCATCTTGCAATTCGATTTTGCAAAATATGGAGGAGAACGCTCTCCGGGCTATCCGTTGTTGCTTGCGGCTACCAACATATCCTGTTTATTTACGGTTATTCTACAATCAGCATCAGGCATTGCAAGTTTAATCCTTGCCTACAAAACAGCCTTGACTATCGGCATAAACAAAAAGGCTTCATTATTTGCCGCTCTGGGATTATCGTGCTATATACCAATCGTTTTCTTTGAGTTCGCTATCCTGCCGGAAACACTGACTCTATTTACCATTACAGTTATCTTTTATCTGTATTTTTTCATCTGTTCCGGCAAAAGTGAAATTTTCTACAATCGGCTACTTATTATAGCTTGCAGTTTGCTGGTATTGATAAAACCATTTTACATTTTCCTGCCCGTTTTGCTGTTTGTATTCCTTTTCTTCAATCGTATTACAAAGCGGGAAGTTCTTTTTAAGTATATAGGCGTTGCTATTATTCCGATTGCATTGTTTCTAGGTTGGTCGTACGTAAACAAGGTAAATACAGGCCACTTCGCTTCTACTACTTTTTATGGATTCAACCTCGCCCAGAATTGCGTCAGCTTTGCGGAAAAAACGACACCCGAATATGCTGAAATAGGGCATATATATTCCATGTACAGAGATGGGGCAGGTTCGGATAAGGAAATAGCTATGACCATATGGGAAGCCGAGCCGGAACTAAGAGAAAAGACCGGACTTTCTTTTCCCGATTTGTCTGCAAAATTATACGATTACAGTATGGCTACGATAAAGGAAAATCCGGCAGGTTACCTGAAACAAGTATTTATATCATGGCGCGACTTCTGGAAGACATCCCTTTATTGGGAACATGATAGTGTAGCCGTCCCGCATGCCGGTGATGTGATATTATACGTTTGCTATGCCGAACGTATAATTCTGCAACTGATAAAAATCTTGTTTGTGTTGTTGATTCCTTACAATATAATAAGAACTGTCAAAGAAAAAAAGCTATCTCCTTCCTTTATTATATCTGGAATCGTCCTCGCAACATCTATCCTGCAAGCCCTGATAACTTACGGTACAAATTCCCGGTTTAGTTTTCCTTTCGAATTATTGATTGTATTATCTGTAGCCGCTAATTGGGTAAGCTTTGGGAAAAGAAGCAGCCGAGCCGGGTTTGACACATCCGTTTCGAACTGAATAGGTATGTCTTTTGTCTCAGCCGGATTCTCTACGGCAAGGTATTCCCTTCTTATACCGCCTTGTTATCAGAACAGATAAATCTTTAAGCTTTCCGGAAGATTTGGCGACAATAGCCGTAGGTGTGGTAGAGCCAGTTAATGTTATGGAGGAAGATATAATATCAGGATACTTGAAACCTGCCTCCGCTGGCGCGGACATTTGTCCGTGCCTTGCCCGAAAAGCAATCATGCAACACACAGGCTACAAGTCTGCGCGAACGGGGGCAAATAACTATAAAAAAATTGCTATAAAATTTAAACAGTTACTAAGATTAATAATTAGGACAAATGTATCTTTTTAACAATAAAAAATCAAAATATTCAGAGAGAATTTTAACTAAAACTGATATACATATTGAAGTCATTAACACATTTGGACGCACACTCAAAAGCCATATTGGGAGAATAACGAAAGGGAAGAAATTGCTAATATAGTTAATGAATCTCCGTGTTGAAGAATTATTCATATATTTGTACCAAATAAAAGGCTACGGCTATGAAGAAAATCTTATTTTGCATCATATGCGGTCTGCTTCCCGTCTTAGGTTTTGCACAAGTGGTGAAACTTGGCGAACGATTTACCAAAGTACCCGTTATAGAAGAAAAAGTAACATTCATAAAGGAAATACCGATGAAAGACGGTATTTCGGCAAGTGACAATTACAAACTACTCAAGCAATGGGCTACAGACAATTACGGAAGAGACCCATTCATCTCCAGCGTGCGTTACGATGGAGTAAATCAGGAGTTTATAGCCAAGTCGCGAATAGAACTCTTATTGCCGGCCAATTCGAAAGGCGTCCGCGAAAAAATGATAATGCGATACCGGATAAACGGATTTCT
>JAISES010000038.1 GCA_031263965.1 Prevotella sp.
TGTAACAATGGCATTACAAATGCAACGAAGGGCATGGATTAAAAAATTATGGGAAGCTATCGACGAATCATCCTAATGGACATTTTGGGATAATTTCAGGATTGCACATAAGCCGTTCAACTATAAATTTAAACTAACATAATGTCTATTATATTGATGGCATCCGCTCCGAGTTACGTTCCGGCAATTTCCCCATGCCCTTAAGCGTTTTGACTAAGAACTTTGTAGATTTTTTTTAATAGGCTCTGAAATATCGGACAGCAAATGTATCCACTCGTTGCACTCATTGGTTGAATCTACGCATTCCTCTACTTGAAGAAATTAAAGATATTTGTGATAAGGCTAATGTTACCCTCCATTGTTTTTTTGTTACAAATGCAACACTTCTTTCGGAAGAAGTTCTTCTAAAATTAAAAAGATTCAATCCAATGTTTCAAATAACACTCGATGGTAATAGAGAAAAACACAATAACGTGAGAGCTTTCAAGTCAAGCCATAATGGTTCATTTGATACAATAATTAATGCATTTAAGTTGATTTCAGAACATATTTCATTAACAAATCCGGAAATAGCAAGTGTAGCCACAATTAGAATTAATTATGATAATGCTACTTTGAGAGGTATAAATGAAATAATTGAAGAAATAAAAAATCTTGATAAACGCAAATTCGTTATTCATTTAGAAAGAGTTTGGCAAACAAAAGATAAAGTTAATGAAGAGCAGAAAAAACTCCTGAAAGATACTATCAGGAGATTATCATCATTAGGGTTTCGTGTTGGACATGGTCTTTTTGGCAGAAAATCTTATTCTTGTCCCGCCGAAGTTTATAATTATGCTATCGTAAATTATGACGGTTTGGTTTACAAATGTAACGGTAGAAATTTAGAGAAAGAGAAATTTGAAGGTGTTATATCAGAAATTGGAGATATAGAATGGAATAATTCGTTTTTGGTTAAACGCACAAGTGTTGCCACATTTGAAAATGAAAGATGCATAAATTGCAAGATGTTACCTCAGTGTATGGGGCCTTGTAGCCAAAAGCAGATAGAGCACGGCTGGGGAAATATTGATGATATTTGTTCGCTAAATGCAATCGATATACCTTTGGAAGATTATTTGACTCTTGATTTTGAAACAAGATATATTATTGAACAAAGCGTACAAGAAATAAATCCATGAACTTCCATCCACAACGCGACCAAATGGACTGTGGTGCAGCCTGTCTTGCAATGATTGCGGACACATATGGCAAATCCTATCCTGTATCATACCTTCGAGAAGAATGTTTCCTTACTCGCGAAGGCGTTTCACTTTTAGGTATAACCGAAGCATCACGAAAAATTGGATTTGAAACACTTTCAGTAAAACTCACCTCTGAGAAATTAAAAGATAAGAATATTCCATTGCCTTGTATTCTATATTGGAGATTATCAAAATTAAATCTAACTTTATCGTCATAACGAGTTATTTGAAAACAAGGATAAAACGCAGCAAACCGGAGAACTTCGCCGTTACCCCAACGACTTTCTCTTTCAATCAAAATCGTGCTTTTTAGACGGTTGTATGAGATTTTCCTTATCTTTGCACTCTAATTATATGCTTATGAACAACAATATATCGCATATTGCCGGTCTTTTAAATGCCCAATCGAGGCATTTATCCATCAACAAAAAGGAATTGGAAGGGGCGCTGGAAGTCCTTTTTTATAAGGTATTGTTTCCTATTTGCAACGAGGACGGCAAGCCGGAGAAGCATTTGTATTATTTCTACTCGGTTTTTCTCGAAAACCTTTCTAATTTATTGGACAAGGATGAAGCCGAGAAAATCGCCAATACATTTATCGGTAAATTACCTGAATTTCAGTCGAAACTGTACGAAGAAGCCAAAAACTTCCTGAAAAACGACCCCGCCGCCAAGTCGGTCGAAGAAGTCATTCTGACCTATCCGGGTTTTTTTGCGCTGGCCGTACACCGGATTTCACATGAACTATATAACTTGAATGTGCCGATTATTCCGCGCCTGTTTTCGGAGTATACCCACTCCAAAGTCGGCGTCGATATTCATCCGGGAGCGACTATCGGCAACCTGTTCTATATCGATCACGGCACTGGCATTGTGATAGGGGAAACCTCTGTTATCGGCGAAAATGTTAAAATATATCAGGGGGTTACGCTGGGCGCCTTGTTCGTTGCCAAAAGCCTGAAAAACCAAAAACGACATCCGACTATTGAGGATAATGTGGTGATTTATGCCGGCGCTACTATTTTGGGAGGCAATACGGTTATCGGACACGATTCGACTATCGGCGGTAATGCGTGGCTTACCAAGAGCGTTGTTCCCTATTCGCTGGTTTTCCACAATTCGGAAGTGAAAATACGCAACGCCTACGATTTTGACAATGTGATTAATTTTGTGATATGAAACGAACATGAAAAGAGAACGCAATTGATGCGTTAAAAAAAATAAATAAGATAGTGTCATATGTCAATTGTCATCTAAATAATGAGTTTTAAATGCAAATTTAACGTCCCATACTTTACCGGTTATTCCAGCGCATAAAGCAGGTGTTCGAGGTGTATATGTTTTATCAGGATTCTTGCTCAAAGTATTGTGCGGTCTAATAAAATTGTAAAAAACCTACTTTAGCTTGAAAGTATTCCTTCTCTTTTTCAAACGTCATATTTTTCCTTCGCAAATTTGCATTCATTTCTCTCTATATATTTAGCCGTTTTCTGTTATTTCTCAGGGGCATTTTTTAGTCTTTTACGAAAACAGGGCGGAGATAGTTCATTATTCTCCGCCCTGTTTGCTTATCGTTGCGTTAAACAACGGTTACTTCTTCACTATCCTGAAAGCGGCGTTTTCCTTTTCGGTTTGTATGACAAAAGTATAGATGCCCGGCGTCAATGCGCCGGTGTCTATCGACTTGCCTGCTTCGCTTGTACGTTTCACTAGTGAACCCGTCGAACTGTAAACTTTCACCGAAACAACAGGCGATTCGGAGTCAATATTTAACACATCATCCACCGGATTGGGATATACCGACAAGGCCCTGACACCGTTATTGGATATATCTTCCAGACGACTATCATCGCTTTCGGGAGCTTTGCTGCGACGGGTTTGAAGTTCTGAGGGGCATATTCCACATTTCACACATATCGAATCAGGATGATCCACTACTTTTTTCGAGTTGAAACATTCGGAGACCCGGGACATGTATGCAATATCCTCCACCGTCCTTTCGGGACTGGGATTATCCAGTATATACTGCACATAAAATCCGCGCAGGTAGCCGTTTGGAAGCTCATTGTATTCGCTTGCCGGCGATTGATTTGGCGCCAGTTTCTGAATATCGGTGCTGTCGGCATTTATATACAGTTTATAACCCAGTTCTTCGTCCGTCAGTTTGCGGCGCCAGCGGATGTTATCCCAGTGATAGATTTTTCCGGCGAAGGTAAACCAGTCGTGTATGTCCAGAATGCCATAGCCTGTAATAACCCCCTGCGCGTCTCTCTCAGCAGTGGTTAATTTACCCGTATAGAACAAATGATAGATATCCCCGCCATCGCCATTCCAGCCTCCGCCGGGAAGAGGGCCGAGACTGTTATACCATACGCCCGGGCCATTCAACCGGGCGCCGCCCGGCATCAGGTTAAAGTTGTATCTGTTGCTTCCGCCGAACCAGTATATGTTATGATTGGAGGGAGTATATACGTTAAACGCCAGCGGATTGTCGCCCACTTTCGGAGCCAAGTCCGCCCGGACATGCTGCTCGCGGAGAATACCGTCAGGATTGAGGACATCGCACATGGCAAGCAACTGCTTGGCGTCTTCTACCGACGGATACCCCCACGACGTCTTCAACGAATTATTTTCATACATTTCTCCGTAATAATTCATGTACAACATACTTGCCACACTGTAATGAATACCATAATAGTAGTTAAAGGTATCAAGATTGACCTGATAATTGCTCTGATCAATAAATATCCTGTCCATGTATTTGTTCAGATTCGCCTGTGTCAATATAGACACCCCGTACTGGCTGTTCTTCGATTCTTCTCCGATAAGGTTGGTACCTGCCCACCATTTCCCTCCGATGGTATCAATCGGAAGAGTGTACCTTACCGGCGGACGGTGATTGAAGTTGTTGTTCATCCAGTAATATTCCCCTATCCTGACTCCGGTATAGTTTACATTTCTCGGCGCGGAAAGCGTATCG
>JAISES010000058.1 GCA_031263965.1 Prevotella sp.
CTGATCGGATACATATAATAATAACTCATGTTACGCAACACCGAAAAATAGTATCATTCCATATTCTTGTTCTTTTTTCTGCGCGCAATCGAAGATTGCTTGCGTTCCTTTTGCCCTAATCAGCAAAAGGAACCAAAAATGCTTTATGCGCCCGCTTTACTGTGAGACCCGTGACAGGCTCAAAGGCTAAACGGGCTGAACTCGCCCTTCAGGCTCAAACAGGCATCCCGTTTAACGCCTTTTTCACCTGACGGGTTCCCCGCACGTAAAGCATACGGCGCAAGGCTGACGCGCGTTTTCGTCGCATTGCGGTTTCCGGCCTTTGTCCGCAGCCGGGGAACCCATCCGCCGAAGAGGGCGTAAAAGGAAGCGGGGCGAAGCCCGTATGCTTCCTTTAGCCATTGAGGCGATGATGGGTCGGCGAGGGCAACAGCCTTGACTTTTTGTAACTTTTTGGTCAAGCAAAAAGTTAAGAACAAGGAATCGAAGATTCCGAACAAGAAAATAATACGGAATAATACTGTTTTTTATGGATTTGTTCCGGTCTTGCAAAACATGAGATAATAATATAAAAGAGGCTTTTGACACAGCCTCTTTTGATTTATATCCGCGATGAGGAAAAAGAGCATATTCTGTTTTGAAAAAAATATAATAATTTTATGAAATATTCGTTTTATTAAGTGGCAGGTTATCTTAAAATATCGTTTAGTGAAGTTTGTGCGATTAAATTATATATCTTTGCAAAACAAACATATTACAAATGAAAACAATACAAGTTCTTATTCCTTTATTTTTCTGTCTTTTAATTTTTTCTTGCAGTGATGGTGATAATAAAATAGAACCGATAAACGGAACATGGCATACTTTTGAAAGAACGGTTAATCTGAGTTCCGATACAAAAAGCTCCGATGCCGGATATCTGCAGGAAAGGATTAATATTTATTATGCAGGAGAACTGAACGATTATGATATTACAAAATACTATAACGGCGAGTTATTGAAGGTTGTGACTACCTTAAAAACAGATCCCAGCAAGCCGGTAAGCGAATCAGAATCATCGTACAGGATAGAAGGGGATACCATTACTATAAATGATAGAATATATGGCGCTGAGAAATATAAATACGTTATTACTAATAAGATATTAACATTGTATGGCGCTTTAAACCTTAAAAGGATTGCTGACATTGCAGATCAGTTGGGAATAATGATCCCTATTCCGCAAGACATAAAAGGAACAATAAAAATTAAGGATTACCGGTAATCTTTTCTAAGAAACTGTTTGATTTTTCCGCAGCATTGTATTACCTTTGCAACCCGATTGCCAATAGGCTGATAAGAAACCGTATAAAGAAACGGTTCGCCTCAGGCGCATAACCTGTAAATTATAAAACAGATGTACGTAATTGTAGACATTCAGGGACAACAAATGAAGGTTGAAAAAGACCAGAAATTATTTGTTCACCGAATCAATGTGGAAAATGGCTCTCAGGTAGAGTTCGAAAAAGTATTGTTAGTAGACAAAGATGGAGCTGTAACTGTAGGCGCTCCGACTATAGAAGGTGCAAAAGTGGTGTTAGAAGTCGTATCTCAGGTAAAAGGAGATAAAGTTCTGGTTTTCCACAAGAAAAGAAGAAAAGGACACCGCAAACTAAACGGTCACCGCCAACAATTCTCAGAAGTTGTAGTAAAAGAAATTATTGCTTAATCAGTTAAAAACAGAAGAAAATGGCACACAAGAAAGGTGTAGGTAGTTCAAAAAACGGCCGTGAATCGGAAAGTAAACGATTAGGCGTTAAGATATTTGGTGGAGAAGTTGTTAAAGCAGGAAACATTATAGTTCGTCAGAGAGGTACAACTCATCATCCGGGTGAAAACGTAGGTATCGGTAAAGACCATACTTTATTTGCTTTGGTAGACGGTGTAGTAACATTCCGCAAGAAGAAAAACGACAGATCGTTTGTATCTGTTCTTCCACAAGCAGAAGCTTAAGAATACAGTTTATATATTATTAAAAAGCGAATTGATTTTTTTCAATTCGCTTTTTTGTTTTTTAAGAGACCAGTTTCTTACTCTTTCCGATAAACGTTTACCTATAAATAATTAATATTTAATATAAATATCATTACTATTCGGTATTGCCTGTAGTTTCAAGTTGTGATTTCTTTGTATATAGAAATTTATAACAAAAACAAAGTTTATTATTATGTCAAAAATAGGAATATATTACGGCTCTACAACAGGCAATACACAGGATGTAGCCGATGCAATTGCAAAGAAACTGGGAGTAGAAAAAGCCGACCTGCATGATGTGGCTAAAGCAAAGGCAGACTATTCGGCTTATGACGTTGTCCTTTTCGGTACTTCTACTATGGGTTTGGGCGATTTGCAGGATGATTGGGAGTATTATATTGATAAAGTAAAAGGAGCCGATCTTGCAGGTAAAAAAGTGGCTTTGTTCGGATGTGGAGATTCTTCATCTTATAGCGATACATTTTGCGATGGAGTAGGCAAAGTGTATGACGTTGTCAAAGACAAGGGATGCCGGCTAATAGGCAAAGTCAGTGCCGATGGGTATACTTACGATAGTTCCGAAGCCTATGTCGACGGTCAGTTTGTAGGGTTGCTTATCGATAATGACAATGAGCCTGACCTGACAGATGAACGGATATCCGCTTGGGTAGAAGAATTGAAGAAAGAAATATAATCATATTTATAATATGAACGTTTTTCATCATCTCATTTATGAATATAAAAAAGGAGTCCGTAGTATGATGCTATGTACCCTTACCTCCGGCATGGAGGAAAAAGCCAGAAAAAAACTGGAAAGAAATGGGATTAACTACAAGATACAGCGTTTGAAAAACGGAAATATAAATGTCTTTTTCGGGAAAGACGAATGCTTGCTCGTTGCCAATAAAATATGTGGAGACAAACCTTTGAATTTATTAACCCCCGAACAGGACTTCATACTTGGCATATTGCTCGGATATAGTGTCAGTGAGCAATGTAGCCGATACTGTAAAAAGGAAAGGAAAGCAAATGTGATTTGTTTGACATAACTTTTCTATTGATAGTTTTTTTAGTTGATCTAGATCCTTATAGACGTGATGTCTGTGAGGATTTTTTATTTTATATAACTCATGTTACGCAACACCGAAAAATATTATCATTTCATATTCTTGTACTTTCTTCTGTGCGGAATCTTCGATTCCTTATTCTTAACTTTTTGCTTGACCAAAAAGTTACAAAAAGTCAAGGCTGTTGCCCTCGCCGA
>JAISES010000072.1 GCA_031263965.1 Prevotella sp.
TATGCAATAAAAATGCTTCACAGCCTGGCCTCGCCTGCATACAGAGCCCCACTGGGAACCAATGCAGACTTTCTGCTGATGCATAGTGTGGGTAGCATACCGCATAAGTCTGAAATTGATAAGCCTTTGACCTATGCCGACTATTATTTCTTAGAAGCTCTTATCAGATATAAAAATATCAACAAGAAACCGTAAGTCATAAATAGGCGTAACATCAGTAACTGAAATCTTCCGACCATGACCGGCTATTCTGCCGGTTTTTTGTTATCAGGGCATAAAGGCGATTTGCATCTGAATTAAACTTTTTGTATTTTTGATTATAAACTGTTTGAATTTTATAGTAAATTCTTTTTATAGATATTTTCAGATAAAATTCAACCGGTTTCTTAATAACTTTATGATCATGAGTCAGCCTTTAGCAGAACGGTTGCGGCCTCGTAACTTAGATGAATATATCGGACAAAAACATCTTGTAGGAGATGGAGCTATTCTCCGTAAGATGATAGAATCGGGGAGAATACCCTCTTTCTTGCTATGGGGGCCTCCGGGTGTCGGAAAAACGACATTGGCGCAGATTATAGCCAATACATTGGATACGCCTTTTTATACATTAAGCGCTATCAATTCGGGAGTGAAGGATGTTCGTGAAGTAATAGATCAAGCTAAACGGAATCAGTTCTTTAATACAAAAAGCCCGATCTTGTTTATCGATGAAATCCATCGTTTTTCCAAGTCCCAGCAGGATTCATTATTAAATGCCGTAGAAACAGGTGTTATTACGCTGATTGGCGCTACAACGGAAAATCCTTCTTTCGAGGTCATTCGCCCTTTACTTTCCCGGTGTCAGGTTTATGTTCTTCAACCTCTTGACAAAGAAGATCTGATCGAGTTAGCCCGGCGGGCAGTCGCTCAGGATATTATATTGAAAGACCGCAATGTTGAATTGAAAGAAACAAATGCACTGTTACGTTTCTCGGGAGGAGATGCCCGTAAATTATTAAATATCCTTGATTTGGTTATTTCAGCCGAAACAGGAGACAAAGTTGTGATTACCGATAAAGTTGTGACAGAGAGGCTTCAGGAAAATCCTGCGGCGTATGATAAAGGCGGAGAAATGCACTATGACGTAATTTCGGCTTTTATCAAATCTATCAGGGGAAGCGATCCCGATGCCGCTATATATTGGTTGGCGCGGATGGTGGCCGGAGGAGAAGATCCTAAATTTATAGCGCGCAGATTAGTCATTTCTGCCGCTGAAGATATAGGCTTGGCAAATCCGAACGCGCTCTTGTTAGCCAATGCCTGTTTCGAAACGTTACATAAAATAGGCTGGCCCGAAGGACGTATTGTATTAGCCGAAGCAACTATATATTTAGCAACATCGCCTAAAAGCAACTCTGCGTACATGTCGATAGACGAAGCCATAGCTTTAGTCAACGAAACAGGGAATCTGCCTGTTCCGCTCCATTTGCGAAATGCTCCTACCAAGCTGATGAAAGAATTGGACTACGGAAAGGAATATAAGTACGCTCATAGCTACGAAAATAATTTTGTGGAACAGGATTATGTTCCGAAAGAGATAAAAGGAAGACAATTCTGGAAGCCCCAGCAAAATCCATCCGAAGCTAAAATTGTAGAACTTATGAAGAAACTATGGAAAGACAGGTATTAGAAACTGTTTAAAGTTTTATAAAATGAGTGAGAGAGAGTGAAAATAATATAGAAGTCTCTCTGTTTAAAAACTAATCCGGATCTTTAAATGTTTTACTTTAAGAAGCTGTTTATATTTTATTCGTTCAAATTTCAGATCTGTTTTTAGAAACGGCTGTCGCAAAAGACAGGATTCCCGTCATTGCGAACGGAGTGAAGCAATCCAGAGAATTGATTATAAATAGATTGCTTCGGGCTACCACCCTCGCAATGACGTGTAAAAGACCTTTTGATACAGCCTCTTTTGAATATTATTGTAAGGTTTGAGTTGTATTAAATTCTGCCAAATAGTCATATTTTGTCATATCTCATAAATCAGGTTGTTTTTGGCACAGCATTTGAGGAAATAGTAGTGTCGCCGGAAGGTGAAAAAATATAAATAATAGAAGAATAACAAATAAATTATATAAAATGGGAAAAATAATAGGAATAGACTTAGGCACTACAAACTCTTGTGTCGCCGTCATGGAAGGTAACGAGCCAATCGTTATCAACAATAATGAAGGAAAAAGGACAACTCCATCGGTTGTTGCTTTTATCGAAGGAAACGAACGTAAGGTTGGTGATCCTGCAAAGCGTCAGGCAATAACTAATCCTGAAAAAACAATATACTCCATAAAAAGATTTATGGGTGAAACCTGGGATCAGGTACAGACCGAAGTCGTACGTGTACCATATAAAGTGGTAAAAGGAGATAACAGTACACCTCGGGTAGATATCGACGGACGTCTATATACTCCGCAGGAAATTTCGGCTATGGTACTTCAAAAAATGAAGAAAACCGCCGAAGATTATCTTGGTCAGGAAGTTACTGATGCGGTAATTACAGTACCTGCTTATTTTAGCGATTCTCAGCGTCAGGCTACAAAAGAAGCCGGAGAAATTGCAGGGTTAAAAGTTCAACGTATTGTGAACGAACCAACAGCAGCGGCTCTTGCCTATGGGTTGGACAAGGCTCATAAAGATATGAAAATCGCTGTATTCGACCTTGGTGGCGGTACATTCGATATTTCTATATTAGAACTTGGAGACGGTGTTTTTGAAGTGAAATCGACAAATGGCGATACGCATCTGGGGGGAGATGATTTTGACCAGGTTATTATAGACTGGTTGGCTGAAGAATTCCAAAGAGAAGAAGGTTTGGATCTTCGTAAAGATCCTATGGCGTTGCAGCGTTTGAAAGAAGCTGCCGAAAAAGCTAAAATTGAACTTTCAAGCACAACTTCCACCGAAATCAACTTGCCGTATATCATGCCGGTAAATGGTATTCCAAAGCATTTGGTGAAAACGTTGACGCGCTCTAAGTTCGAACAATTGGCAGACAGCTTGATCCGCAAGTGTATTGATCCATGTCGTCAATCATTGTCTGACGCAGGATTCTCAGCATCTGAGATAGACGAAGTAATTCTTGTAGGCGGATCGACCCGTATACCTGCCATCCAAGCCGAAGTAGAAAAATTCTTTGGAAGAACACCGTCTAAAGGTGTAAATCCGGATGAAGTAGTTGCCGTGGGTGCGGCTATACAAGGTGCTGTGTTGACGGGAGAAGTGAAGGATGTTCTTTTACTTGACGTAACTCCTCTTTCTTTGGGTATAGAAACTATGGGTGGTGTTATGACTAAGCTGATAGAATCTAACACGACAATCCCTACCAAAAAGAGTGAAACATTCTCTACTGCCAGTGACAATCAGCCATCGGTACAGATAAATGTATTGCAAGGTGAGCGTTCAATGGCAAGAGATAACAAGCAAATCGGAGTATTCAATCTGGATGGTATACCTGCGGCTCCGCGAGGAGTACCTCAAGTCGAAGTGACATTCGATATAGATGCCAATGGTATATTGAACGTATCGGCTAAAGATAAATCAACAGGAAAAGAACAATCGATCCGTATCGAGGCTTCTTCCGGTCTTAGCGACGCCGAAATCCAGCGGATGAAAGATGAAGCTGCTGCAAATGCCGAATCGGACAAGAAAGAAAAAGAAAGAATAGATAAGCTGAATCATGCCGATTCGATGATTTTCCAAACAGAAAAACAATTGAGCGAGCTTGGCGATAAGATGCCTGCCGACACAAAAGCTCCTATTGAAGAAGCCTTGAATAAACTGAAAGATGCTCACAAAGCACAGGATATTCCGGCTATAGATACTGCAATGGGCGAACTCGAAAAACTTCTTCATGCAATGAGCCAGGAAATGTACAATCAGCAACAACAGGCTGGCCCAAATCCTAATCCTAATCAGCAATCCGGGCCATCTGATAATGGTGGCGATAATATTACGGATGTAGATTTCGAAGAAGTGAAATAATATCGACTAAAAACGATTAGTAATAATTACAAAACCGCAGTAAACGATTTATTTACTGCGGTTTTTTCGTTTTTAATAATTATTGATCAGAATAGATTATTATACGCTTAAAATTCAGTTACTCCCGTCATTAATTTTTATTGATTACTATTCAATAGAAACCCTATTATAAAAGAATAATTAACAAAAAATCCTTATTTATAACTTGTCAAAATAACAATAAATTTAAATTATTTTTTACCTTTGTTTAATCTGTAAAAAGGAAATTACTCTTTTTGTATTAATTTAACCATATACAAAGCATTATGTTACATGAATTTACGCTTTCGAGAGGAAGAGTTATGATCAACTTTACGCTGAAATATTGCGATACCAAGCAAAAACTGCTCAATAGCTATGGTTTTCGGCGTGTAGTAGAGTCTTTTATTAAGCAAGTGTTAAAAAAAGATGAAGTAGTTATATATGATTTCTATATTGATCATTTTGTTAACGAAGATGACTTAGTAGCCTCACTCATAGAAGTATTGAAACTGCTTACTGTTTTTGAAGTAAAAGAAGTCGTAGCTGTAGACAATAAATATTCGAAATTCTTTGAAGATAAAGATTTATTTATAGAAGTTACCGAATTATTGTTTGCTTACTGGAAACGGCTGGAACGCTACACGATAGTAAGAAATAACCGTCTTGGCGAAGGCCTGCAAAATGTACGTTTCATTCAGGCTAATGATATGTTCAACGAACTGGTTTTGTCGACCGGGCGTAGAATCCAAGCCACAGTAAACGGTCACGAAACCCGCATATTCCGCCAATCAATAGCCGGGGCAAATGCCGGCCTGACGTTGAATGATGTAAACTGGAATTGCCCGAGGGAGTATAAAGGATTAGCCTCTATACCTTTCATAAGTACAGTTGTGTTCCAACCCCCATACATATCGTATACAAAGAGAAATACGAGAGACGGAATTTTCAGGGAACATCAGCAAAACCCATTGGAAAATATAGTTTTAAACGAAGATGACTGGTTTGTGTTTCCTGTAAAAGTAGGGCACATGCTCACATTCGTTTATTTTCACAAAGACTTCATGGTGCACGGAATAGGGTTGTCCAATTTGTTCGAACTGGCTACAGAAAACGAATATATAGGAAGAAAGCCGGATATGATATATGTCTTCGGATATCCTGACGGGTATGAAGAAAAGCGTACTTTTTATTACAAAGACAAAAAGAATGATATTCTGATTGGCTATGCAAACTATTGCGATGATATAGACTATTTCGGTTATATGAAAAAGATGTTGCTGACATTGCA
>JAISES010000076.1 GCA_031263965.1 Prevotella sp.
TCAACATTCTGGATTACTTCATTCCATTCGCAATGACGGGAATTCAGCTCTTTATCTGTTTTTTTATTTTTCTATCCTTATTCTTGCGTCCACTGCTGTTACCTTTTCTTCGTTGGCTAACAGAGGGTTAATGTCCATTTCTTTTATTTCAGGTGCAAAACGCAGCATGATAGACAACCGGACGATGATTTCGGTATACAATTTCTCATTCAATCCTTTCTGTCCGCGGGTTCCTTCTATTATTTTATACGCTTTCAACGATCGTACCATCGACGAAGCTTCCTGGAAACTGAGAGGCGCCAGCCCCGAAGCCACATCTTTTAATATTTCGACAAAGATACCGCCTAGTCCGCAAAGAACAATATGTCCGAATTTAGATTCATATTTTGCGCCTATAAATAATTCTTTACCCGAAAGCATAGGCTGTATCATTACCGATGTCGTGTCCTGTATTTTCATCAGCCGGTCGAATGTGAAAGCCAGATGTTCTTCCGACCGTATGTTCAGCACTACTCCTCCCACATCCGATTTGTGGATAGGCCCTACGCATTTTGCAACCAAAGGATAACCTGTTTTGTTGCCAAAAGAGACTGCTTCATTCTTATTGGCGGTAACCATTTCTTCTACCTGGGGAATTCCGGCGGCATCGAATAATTCTCTGATCGCACCACTGTCTATATATCCGTCGGGTGTTTTATCTATAATGGCCCGGATGCGGGGTATATCTACAGAGAGGTCTTCCATTTTGCCTACAGACGGAGGTGTGCGCGACACTACTTTCGATAGAGCGTTTGCCAGCGCATATTCGTCCGTAAAGTTTACATGCCCCTGTTTTACAAACTCTTTCATTTCTTCTGTTGCTGTAATTACCGATGGCAATATGGGATAGATAGGCAAGTGGCTCGACTTAATTTTCTGATCCAGCATCTTATACGCTTCGGCGACATTACTCACACCCGGATTACCATATAATACGGCTATACCGTTTATTTCTTTAAAATGCTTTTCGCAGAAATCGATACAGATAGACATGTGCTCTCCTGTTCCCGTACCTATTATATCTATAGGATTGGATACCGCTGCGCCCGGAAGTAAATGTTTTTTTAATTCTGCCGACAGATCCTTATTCATTTCCGGCACATCGATGTTCCCTTTAGAGAGGGCATCCGTCAATATAACCGCAGGGCCTCCGGCCTGAGTGATGATGGCAAGATTGTGCCCTTTCAATTCTTTAAGGGATAATACAGCGCCCACATTGGCCAACTCTTCACGTGAATAGCAACGGATGATTCCGGCTTTTCGGAAAAGAGCTTCCACTGCCAGGTCGGAACTTGCAATAGCACCTGTATGCGATGAGGCGGCACGGCTACCCGAAGTAGAACTGCCCGATTTTATGGCAGCAATTTTACAACCCTTATTGATTAAAGATGCCGAGTGATGTAAGAACCGGTCAGGATCAGCAATCTTTTCCAGATACAATAACTTTATTTTCGGGCTCGATTCCGGATCAAATTCGTTATCCAGATATTCCAATATATCTTCAATGCCTACTTGAGCCGAGTTGCCGATCGACCAAGCCGAGTTGAACCGGAGCCCTATACTCATGGCCGACTCTATGATATATGTTATCGTTCCCCCCGAACTGGATATGATATCCACCCCCTGAGGGTCTAAATTTGGAATCGGGCGTGTGAAGATACTTTGATGAAACGTATTGAAAAATCCAGAGCAGTTAGGCCCTATCATCAAAACACCCATCCTGTCCACTGTTTCCAACAATTGCTTTTCCATTTCGGCGCCTTCCTCCGATTCTTCGCTGAATCCGGCCGAAAATACGATAAAAGCTTTTACCCCTTTTTCTCTCGCCATATATTCTATTGTATACGGGCATTGGCTAGCCGGAATGGAAATGACAGCCAAATCTGTTTGAGGTATCTCCTCAATACTTTTGTACGCCTTTACACCTTGTATAGTTCCGCCTCGCGCATTGACAACATATAGTTCTTTATCGAAAGTTCCATTGATAAGATTATGCAAAACACTGCCTCCAGGTTTCAAAATGTTATCAGATGCACCGACAACCACGATGCTTTTGGGGTTAATTAGCTCTTTGTAGTTCATAAATAGACTTTTTTGGTGTTATTTTGTGTAAAAGTAGTTTTTTTTAGCAGATTACAAAAATTCATATCCATAATATATAACATAAAATGGAAGATTTTTTCAAAATGCCTTTGTATAGACGATATCTGAATTTCATTTTTCTTATTTCTTTATAAAATACATCAGAAGATATATCCTGCATCGATTACAAGCATTTATGTTAAAAAAATAAAATGATGTAACCTTTCTATATTTTCTACGACATATAAGTATAAAAGGATAGGCGAGTATCTTCCCTATTCGGAAATTAGCCTGAATTTGCGACAATATTTAAATAAATTGAGACACTGTGATTCGAATAAAAAATCTGAACAAGACCTATTATAATGGTGCACCTTTACATGTTTTGAAAGGTGTTAATATGGAAGTCGAAAAGGGTGAACTTGTTTCTATTATGGGAGCATCGGGTTCGGGTAAATCTACTCTGCTTAATATATTGGGGATACTCGATAATTACGATACCGGTGAGTATTATCTCGATAATTTGCTTATCCGGAATCAATCGGAATCGAAAGCTGCCGAACTGCGTAATAAAATGATAGGCTTTATTTTTCAGTCTTTCAATCTTATATCTTTCAAGAATGCATTGGAGAATGTAGCCCTTCCGTTGTATTATCAGGGGATGAGCCGTAAGAAAAGAAATATCCTGGCTATGGAATATCTTGATAAGATGGGGTTGGTTACTCATGCCGGTCATATGCCCAATGAGTTATCCGGAGGTCAGAAACAACGTGTAGCCATAGCGCGTGCTTTGATAGCCCGTCCTCAGATCATTCTTGCAGATGAACCGACAGGGGCATTAGATAGTCAAACCTCACGGGAAGTTATAGAGTTACTTCGTCAGATAAACCAAGACGATGGAATAACCATGTTGATCGTTACTCACGAACAATCGGTCGCAAATGCAACTGACAGGGTTATACATATCAAAGATGGTATCATAGGCTCGATAGAGATAAATGAAAATCCTGTAATAGAAATGTAAAAAAAACGGAGATGTTCGATTTTGACTCTTTACGCG
>JAISES010000255.1 GCA_031263965.1 Prevotella sp.
AGATTCTTTCTTCTTTTCATTAAAAGTTAGTGCAGCAGATGGAGCTTTTTTATCCAGGAAAGTTATTTATTTTAAGTTTCCATTATCCTGTCTATTTTATAAAATACAAACTAACGATATTCTTTCTTCCCCCATACTCTCCTCATCTGAACCTTGCGGAAACCCTTTGGAGAATACTCAAGGGAAAGTGGATAAAGCCACAAGATTACATTAGCAAAGACAATCTGTTCTACGCTGCAAACAGTGCCTTGGCCAATGTAGGAAAAGTATTGTATGTCAACTTTAAAAATAATGCAGTTTAATTATGGAAACTTACTTATGTCTGATAATCTTTATTATTCTTACTGCTTTTCCCTGTCAGATTATTGAATATCATAGCAATGGATCTATTATCGTCACTTTCGATAATTGTTTCTCCGTTTTGTCTTATTTCCTGTTTCATAATCAATAATGGCAAGAGAATCCAATATGTTCTCCCTCAGATGCTTTTCTTTTATGTCAGATAGCTTTTTTTGCATGGTGTTTTCTGTTTCTATTTTTAATACGTCCTGTAAATGCGTTAATTTGTTTTCTTTGGCTTTGACCTTTTGCATGGCATCCAGCCAGATCGGGTCGTTTTCAAAATCTTGGAACAATGTTTTGTTGCGTTCCTCTTCGTACTTCTTCACCTTGTTCTTTGCCCTTGTCAGCCACGCTTTTGCAGATATTATCTTGGTGTAAAGTCTGTCGTGTTCCAATCGCAAAGAGGTTCTCTTGTCATAATTTGTGTACCATGTGCAAATATCATGTTTGGGATACTGACATTGCAGCTTGGCTGCTCTCCAACGGATTACCCAACTGTATTTTTCTTTCAGGTAAAGCGGAATAAAGTAGTCCGGTTGTTACCAAATCGTTACCTATCTCCCTTTTACCCTCTCATTACTTATTAATAATCAGACTAATACCGCTTTTACAAATTGTTAACGAACATATATATCAGACTATGTTCAACTACCGATTCGTATGATTTATAAATATTTGCAACCGGCAACTTGAATTAAATAGTTGAATTTTAGGTATATAATTATTTGCCCTGTATAATATTAATCTATATAAGAAAATATTCGTTAGAAATTTAAACAAGCTCTAAAAGAAGAACAAAAATATATTTTGTTAAAACGATTTTATAATCGGGTGCTATGTATCCGGTTATAATTCATTTTACTATTTTTGTACCTTACTGAATTTTTATGGCGAAAGAGAATATACATACTCAGGACGATATCTTGATTGAGTCGGAATTCAAAGCTCTGATTGACGATTACCTGAAAACAAACCACAGGCGGAAAATAGAAATTATTACCAAGGCTTTTCTTTTGGCAAAAGAGGCGCATAAAGGTGCACGCAGACGGTCGGGAGAGCCATATATAATGCATCCCATAGCTGTAGCGCGCATAGTATGTAAAGAAATAGGCTTGGGATCAACATCCATATGCGCCGCATTGCTTCACGATGTTGTAGAAGACACTGAATATACGGTAGAAGATATAAAAGGCCTGTTTGGCGAAAAAATAGCCAAAATTGTGGACGGCCTGACTAAAATATCGAGTGGTATGTTTGGAGGGCATGATGTTTCCGCCCAGGCCGAAAATTTCCGTAAGCTGTTACTTACCATGTCGGACGATATCCGCGTTATTCTGGTAAAGATCGCCGACCGCCTCCACAATATGCGCACTCTTGGTTCCATGGCTCCGGCCAAGCAATACAAAATTGCAGGAGAAACCATGTACATATACGCTCCTCTTGCTCACAGGCTTGGGCTTTTCGCTATAAAAACGGAACTGGAAGAACTAAGCTTTAAATGGGAAAACCCACAGGTCTATCGGGAGATTGAAAGTAAACTCAGGGACACACATCATATGCGAACTGATGTTTATGAACACTTTGCCGCTCCCGTTATTGAAAAATTAAATGAGCTGGATTTTAAATACGAAATCAGAGCGCGGGAAAAATCTGTTTATTCTATCTGGAACAAAATGCAAAGCAAAGGCATTCCTTTTGAAGAGGTTTATGATATTTTTGCGGTACGTATTATTTTCGAAAATGAACCGGGTGTAGATGAAAAGAAACGATGTTGGGACATATACTCCGTAATAACAGATATATATAAACTCCGTCCCGATCGTATCAGGGATTGGGTCAGCCGCCCCAAGGCAAATGGATATCAGGCATTACACCTCACAGTGATGGGTCCCGATGGGCAATGGATAGAGATACAGATACGCAGCCGCAGAATGGACGATATAGCAGAAAAAGGGTTTGCGGCACATTGGAAATACAAAGAGGGAAAAATAGAAGAAGATACCGAACTTGACAAATGGCTGAAAACTATCAAGGAAATATTGGAAAATCCGAGTCCGAATGCATTAGACTTCCTTGACACTATAAAATTAAATCTATACTCGCAGGAAATTTTCGTTTTCACACCTAAAGGAGAAATCCGTACTCTGGCGCAAGGAGCAACAGCTCTCGATTTTGCATACGACCTGCATTCGAATATCGGAGATCATTGTATCGGAGCAAAAGTGAATCATAAATTAGTACCCCTGAGTGAAAAACTGAATAGCGGAGACCAGGTGGAAATCCTCACATCGAAATCGCAACAGCCAAAACAGGAATGGCTAACCCTGATAACCACCGCTAAAGCCCGTACTAAAATAGAATATGCGCTCAGAAAGCTTCGCAGAGAAATAATCAGGCAAGGGGAAAAACTTTTAAATAAAGCAATAGAGGGCACCTCCATAGAAATAACAGCCGATATTATGGACAAAATGCTGGTTTATTATCAGCGGACAAGCAAGGAAGACCTGCTATATGCCATCGGAAATAATGATATATCCCTGCCGCAAAAGATAGAAAAACTACTCACCCAGAAAAGACCGAACCCCGACAACGCATTACTCAAATACATGAGACAAGCGTTCCATGTTGTAAAAAAAACGGACAAAGAAAAAATAGAAAAAAGCGAATACGAACTGATAGACACAAAGAAAACTTATGTATTAGAGGAAGACTCTTTTAATATGAACTTTAAAACACTGCCATGTTGCGATCCGATACCGGGAGATAAAGTTTTTGGCTACCTGACGGAAGATAACGAGGTAGAAGTACATAGCATCCACTGCCCTGTAGGTCTCAAATTGAAGGCCAGTTACGGAAACAGAATTGTAAATCTGGAATGGGGCAGTTTTATCCAATCGCCTTTTATAACCACCATAAATGTAACAGGAATAGACCGTATGGGCATACTAAACGATATAACAAAGGTCATAACTGCGGGATCTTTAAATATCAAGAATATGAACATCGAATCGAACGATGGCGTATTCGAAGGACGGATTGTCGTTTATGTACACGATGTAAACGACTTACAAACTCTTTGCTCTCGCATGGCAAAAATAAATGGGGTGAAAACGGTAAACCGGAAACAAATCTGAGAAACTGTTTCTTAAGCTATCATAAAAGGGTGCACCAGAAGCCCACAATGACAACCAGTGTAAAAAGGACTCTTGACACACCCGCTTACTCTTTAGAACCTGAGGCTTACTCCTCCAAGTATATTAAACCCTTGCAAAGGATAACCATAATACAACTCATACCGTTGATACAGGATATTATTTAATCTTGCATTTACAGAAAGCCAATCTGTAACCTGATATTCTCCTCTGAAATTCAATTCATTGATATCCTTCATTTTCACACTTGTCCATCCTGATGCAGGCACCGGATCAACATACATGCCTTTGCGACCTCCTCCATAAAGATAATTAACCGACAATGTCAGTTTATCCATCGGCCTCACGTCCGCATTCAGTTCAGCCGTAAAAGACGGGCGTCCCCAGGCTTTCTTTTCTGAAATGGCTTCGGGAAGAATCATTGTGACATAACCATCCCTGTACTTTACATTATAGAAATATCCTGTAATTTTTGCAGACAGATCCGTATAAGGGATCAGCGTTGTTTTCAATTGCCCGCCAATATGCCCGGTAGATACATTTGCATACAAAGGGGTTCCGACAAGACTCCAGGCAGAACTAATATTTTCAGATGGATAATAGACATAAAGGTGGTCTTTATTGGTTTGCTTATAGCTGGCAAAAACATCGAACTCTAAACCACTTACGACACCCGAACTAAAGCCTATTTTAGCGTCATAGAGTGTTTTTGAGTACTCCACACGGGTTGCCGGATTTACATACCGGTTTTCCTGAAGAATATTGAGGAATGTATTATTATTAACCCCTCCGCCAATTTCGGCATAGAATTTATTCACATCGTTTATTCTGACATTTGCCTTTATATCAGGGGCAATAGAGAAACCTACTTTCACATCAAACAAGAAATTCACATTGGCGCCTAAATTTACATCCCAGTTTTCACCAAGAAACTTCAGATAAGGAGTACCCTGTACATTCATATATTTGTGATATACATCATCATTCTTGAACCAATCCTCTTTACCAAAGGTCTGATACATGATGCTGCCATCGATTCCCATAGTCTTATCCGTGTCGTATTCGGTAAAGACATTAACACCCAGATCTATCTGTTCACCGCTCACGCCATCGGTTAAAGACGTTGGCCCGTATTTATTCCCAAAATGAGAGAACCCGATATTCCCTATATACTTTAAGTTTCCTTCATTCGTTTCACTCGACTTTAATCCGATGCCCAAAGTAAATAAGTTCACACTCTGTTTTGAATTATAATCATAAGGGTTTGCAACTCCCCCCTTTGGATAGAAGGAGTTTCCATAGTAATTGTATCCGGTATTGCGAAACGATGCTTCAACAGTAAGTATGGAGGGATCGAACGTATGCTGATATTTCAAATTAACTCCGGCATTGGAGTATTTTGCCTTAACATCTTTATTCAGATAATTTTCTTTATCCAAATAATTGATTTTACCCGAAGTTGCGTCATAATTGGCGAACAGATCGAGCCTGTCTCTTTCTCCATCCACAATACGATATCCGGCTGTACCATCAAGATTGCCATTCGTACCGCCGCCAAGCATAAGATATCCCCGTTTTTTAGTGAAATCGACATTTGTTTTAATATCGCTAGGCGCAGATGCTCCCAACCGGTTATTATCAAGTTTAATTTGCGGAGTAGAACTTACAAAGTTTATACTGCCTTGTTTTATTACGGGAGTATAAATATCAGGTGTTGTATTTATTTTCGAAGCATCCTGCAATG
Source organism: Prevotella sp. (assembly GCA_031263965.1). GTDB lineage: Bacteria > Bacteroidota > Bacteroidia > Bacteroidales > Dysgonomonadaceae > Dysgonomonas. The sequence goes on from JAISES010000255.1 coordinate 5,239, forward strand.
TGGGATTGTACTCACGTTCGAGCAATACCTGACGGGTAAGAGTTGTATCTTTTTGTGCCGAAACTGCCAGGCTTGTAATTCCCAACCCTATGACAAAAATAGTTTTATATATTGCTTTCATATTTTCTTTTTCTGATTGTTCATAAGTTATTTCAATGCCGGCAAACGTTCTGTGATCATTGTAGCAATATCTGCTTCCGAACCCTTATAATTTGCCTGTAAACTTTCAAGATATTGACGAGCCGAAAACTTATCACCTTTAGCTGCATATACATCCGCCAACACGATAATCGACCGCGCCATCCAATATTCGTGCGGTGTGCCCTCTTTCATGAATGCCTGAACTTGCTTTTCGGCTTTGTCGTACGATTTCGCCTTAAAATAAGCCTCAACTATCAGGAACTGAGCCTCAGCCCCGCTGGCTGTACGCGTATCTTTCGCCACCGCCGACAAATCTGTTATTGCTTCATCTGTCTTTCCTAAGTTCTTCAAAGATTGTCCTCTATAGAATTTCGCTTCATTGGCAACAGACGCAGAAACTTTAGAGCCTTTCAGTATTTTGTTAGCCGCGGCGACTACTTCGCTATCTTTCTTCAACAGGTAAGCACAACGCAACATACCAAGTTCGGCTATGTTTTTGTTTTCGGTATTTGAAGCAACAAGTCCTAAATGCTCGTATGCAGCATATGCAGCATCATAATTCTTAAGATCGAATTCTATGCCGGAAGCCAGCACCAAAGCATTGTCTATATATTTCGGATTATTAGAATTGATCACTGCTTTGAAGTTTTCCAATGCCGTGTTATTATCTTTCGCTTCAAAGGCTATATTCCCTAAGTAAAAATGAGCATCGCTGGAGAATACTCCATCCGGGTATGATTGCAGATACTTGTTGAATGCTGCTTTTGATTCTTCTTTACGGCCTTTCATATAAATGTTTTCAGCAGCCAGATAGGTAAGTGAATCCTGACGGCTTGCAGACAAAACAGTACCTTTACCTAACGAATTTACATACGATGCATACGATGATATATCATTCATATCTTTATAAACACCTTCCATGCTTTCGACTGCCGTACGAGCTTCCTCGCTGTTCGGATAGTTAGCGACAACCTGCTTGTATGCGGCAATGGATTTCTGAGGATTATTGGTATTGAAATATAATTGTCCTAACTGAACTCCTGCTTTCTGAGCAAGGGTCGATTTAGGATAATCTTTCAATAGCTTCTCCAACACGGTAATAGCTTCAGTTTCTTTGTTGAGCATAACCAATGCCCTGCTTTTTTCATATAATGCATCGTCGTAATATTCCGAATCGGGATATTTAGACATCATATTATTCAAAGCGCTGATTTTTCCGTTATAGTTGCGCTGTAGCCCCAGCACAAAAGCTTTTTGGAAATCCGAATAGTCTGCATTGCCCTGATTTGCATTTGCTGCTTGTGAATATGATCTTTCTGCTTCCGTAAAATTTCGGGTAAACAGGTAACAGTCTCCGATACGGTTCAATGCATCCGGATAATTCGGCGACCGGCGGTTAGTTTCTGCTGAAACATATTTTTTAAAATCTGTTAGCGCTTTGCTGTGATTTTTTGTCTGGAAACTAGTATAGCCCATGTTATAAAGCGCTAATGCATAGTTTTTACCGGAGGTGGAAGATTGAGCCAGATACGTACTGAAATCGCGGGATGCTGCCTGATAATCTTCATTACGGTACGCAATTTCTCCGCGCCAAAAATAGGCTTCATTTCTTGCCTCTGTATTATAGCTGCCCATATTGATAGCAGCATTAAAATCACTTGCCGCCAGATCATATTTATTATCGATAAAGTTCTGCACTCCTAATTGGTATAGAATAACCTGTTTTGCATCCAATATCTGTTTGCCAGGAGCCTTAATATTATTGATAGCAGCTAATGCCGTACGATAGTTCTTAGATGCTAATAAAGTTGTAGCCAAAGCGCTGTTTACTTCATCTGTGTATTTCGAATCCGGATATTCTGTAAGAAATTGCTGCGATGCGGTTATTGCTTCTCCGAACGCCGAACCACCATCTCTATTGCGTATCATTACATAATTATATAAAGCTTCCTCGCTGATAGAAGGATCAAACCCCGAACGGGCTGCGGCATCAAATGCCATTACTGCGTTTTGCGTTTCATCCAATTTCAGGTAAGATTGCCCAAGCAACATCTGTCCTGCCTGTCCTAATTTATCGGCCGTAGATGCCACGTTCTTCAACGCACTTACTGCACTGCGATAATCTCCTGTCTGATAGTATGCTTCTGCCAGTTGATACATATCGTCACGGAACGGGGAGGCTGTTCCCTGCAAATATTTCTCATAACTTCTGATCGCATTAGACGTATTGCCCAAACGATAATAGCTGTTTCCCAGTAAACGATATACTTCCGGAGTGTTTTCCTTATCGGGGTACGATGACGCATAATCCTGTCCTTCTGTTATGGTTTCATTCAGATTCCCTTGTAAAAACATACTTTGTATAAGTAAGAATGTTGCAGTTTCTTTATATTCCGGTTTGTTTTTCAGCCTTCTCAGTACAGGCAATGCCTGGCCGTATTCCCCATCCTGAAAATTAGCATAAGCCAGATAATAAGATGCAGGTTCGGCATACTTTCTACTATTGCGCGAAAGCAACCCGAATAAACGTTTAGATTCGGCGCGCTCTCCGTTTTGAAGGCTTGAACAGGCCATTCTATAACTATAATCTTCCTGCTCGTCTATGGTCAGATAATCCATATCGGCTTGGGAAAA
>JAISES010000142.1 GCA_031263965.1 Prevotella sp.
CGATACCTTTATATTTACTGTACAGAAGTATATTGGTCGTATATACAGAAACCTTCAGCCAGGATTTTCTGCCGGACAGATGCAGTGGAATACGGTACCCCAATGTTATTTCCCTCAGTTTTACATAGCTTGCATCTTCAATGGCATCCTCTCCTACACCATAACGGCCATAGCGTACCCAGCGGTTCTCATCCGGATTATTTCCGTAAAAGCTTACAGGAATATTATTCTCCTGTCCATTGGCAAGAACACCCGGAAATATATAGTTTGCCGTATTGCGCAGACCGGCGGAAAGCTTCGATGTGCCATAGTAATTCATTACGTTCCTTGTCCCGTTCCACATCTTGCCGCCCTTTTTATAGTCGAACAGCATAGACAATGAAAATCCACGGTATTCGAATGTATTGCCCCATCCCAATTGCCAGTCCGGATTAGGATTCCCCAAAATCCGGAGTTCGTCGCTTACAACAGGGAACCCATCGCTTCCTATAATCATGCGCCCTTGTCCGTCGCGTTTATACGCAGTGCCGTATATTACTCCCAACGGTTGTTCTTCTATTGCATACGAACCCGCAGCATCTTCTATTCCTGCTAACATTAGCTTGCGGCCTCCCATGCCTGTTACTTTATTGCGTTCACGGGCAAATACGAGACGGCTTTGCCATGTAAAGTCCCTGTTCCGGACAGGAATAACGGTTAATTCTATTTCAAAACCATTAGCCTTAAAGGAACCGAAGTTTTCGAACTGAACAGCAGAGGTTGATACTTGTGCCGGCAATATCTGATCTTTCGCTCTTTTCCAATACAGGGAAGCCGATAAGAACAGGCGGTTATTCCACATTCCTATTTCCGTACCTATATTGTAGTGCAATATATTTTCCGGTTTCAGCTTATCCGACAGCAATACTTCCCTGCTTTCGAAATGCCCGGCTGCATCATTCAGATTATAGATTGCCGAATTGAAATAAACAGGATCTACATAAAGAGGCGTTTCTTTATCGGCTTTAGATATATTAGCATAAACTCTCATCTTTGAGAACAATTCGCTGTAGAACATCTCATGCAGATTGGATGCTATTCCTACAGACGGAGAAAGCAATGCCTTGTCGCTTATAGAACTCCATTCGCCTCTTATCGCCGCTTCCAATGCAAACTTTTTGAGATAATTCAAACTGGTTTTACCGAAGATAGCATTAGAATGACGCTTATATACCCTGTTGTATGGATTTATATCCTTAGCGTTGAGTATATTATAATCTCCCGATTGAACCAGGTCATAACCGTCCATACGATTGACAGTTCGTCTCGATGTGTTATATTCATGTCCTACAATTGCATTTAAATCAAAATCATCAAGTTTTTTATCAAACTGTACAGTAAACCTTGACAGCAAAGCTTTGAATTTTTCATTCCTGTCCATAATATGTCCTGCAGGAATATAAACCGAACCTTTATTCAGCGCTGTACTCGATTCATTCGACAAATAATCGCCATTCAACTGGTATCCTAAAGACAGGAAATCAAGAAGGTTATATGTCAGGTTTGCATTTCCTGTAAAGCGATTGGCTTCATCCCTGAACGGATTGTTATCAGTTGTCCAATATGGGTTGTCGGTAGCATCTCCCGCCCTGTTCTGACTTCCGTCCGCTAAGGTTGAAGTACGGTTATCGAATGTAGGAGGCGTAAGAAGAATACCCTGCATGAGGCCGGACATATTGTATCCGTTCTGCAAACGTTTCCCATTCGTGTTTTTGTAATTCAAATCGATGTCGAATTTTAATTTTTTACGCCATTGACCGCCGATTTTTAGTCCGAATAACGTTTCATTTAATTTAGATTCCGGAATAAAGCCCTGCTGAGTATTATTCCCCAGTCTTAACGTATAGTGAATATTATCACTCCTTCTTGTTAATGTGAGGTGGTTCTTGATGGTATATCCTGTTTTTAAAACATCATAGGCATCATAGGCCGGCGCGCCAACAGATTCTACGGCAGGTCCCCAACTGAACGGTTCGTTCCCTTTATTCCAGACAGAAGTTCCGTTAACAGGCCGTCCCTGTGTATATTCGCTTTGCATTTCGGGCAACTTGTTAGGATTGTCTATCGAGAATGAAGAGGAGAATGCTATCGAGTTTTTCTGATGTTTCGGATTTTTTGTTGTCGCTATCAGCACTCCGTTAGCAGCCCGCGACCCATATATTGCAACTGAAGAAGCATCTTTTTGTATTGTAATGGTTTCTATGTCGCTGGTATTTATCTGCGAAAAATCATTGTATTCTACAGGTTTACCATCCAATATTACCAACGGTGTATTATTATCCATTATAGAACTGGCCCCTCTGATACGGACTCTTGCCGGATTGCCCGGTTCGCCGGAAGTCTGGGTTATTTGCAGCCCGGCTACCCTTCCCTGTAAAACATTGGATACCGAACCGGATATTTCGTTACCGGACAGGCTGGATACACTTCCGATTATATCGGATCTTCGGGTAGTACCAAAACCAACCACAACAACTTCTTCTAAAATTGACTGATCTTCCGAAAGTTGAACATTCGGAGACGTCACACTCTGTGGAGTTGAACTGCGATGCGGGATTGATGGTAAAGATGAATCCTGATTGGCAGGCGCTCTTACCACATCGTCCACGGCAAGGAATGAAGTGTATTGAGTCAGAAGATTATATTTTAATCCCAGATTAGTAACCCGTTCGATCTGGCTTGCGCTGCGTTCATGATTACCGTAGCTGTCCCTCCAGCCGTTAATATTTCCTTCATAATATTGGGCATAATCGTCGAAATAGCGTATCTGATTACGGGCCCACAGGTAGCGCAATGCCTGATTGTTTTCTACACGGGCTTTAGTTACATCAAATTTTTGCTCATATGCAGTACTTCCCGCTAATCCGCCGATGGAGATTGTCCCTTCTGCCGGAGATTTATACTTTCCGTATACCAGAATAGGACGTTCGGAGAATACATCCGGTATAGCTACCGGTTCCACATCATATACGTCGAAATCGCCCCAATCGACTGAAATATTCGTCAGTACCGGTTGGGATATTGCTTTAACCGCTTTCTGCCCTACAGTTTCGGCCTGCGTATGGTTTGTTACGATATATGGCGTTCCCATTCCGGCATGAGCAAGACCTTCAATTATATAACGGTTTACATTTGTCCCTATTCCAAAAGGGAACAGGTTTGCCGTATTCAGGTTTTCGCGGATGTAGTTGAACGCTTCTTTTTCTACCGTTACATAACCGTCCGTTACAATAATGAAAGTACGGGAGAAACCTGTCGTTTCTTTAAAGTTCATGGCATTCCGTATAGCCGGATAGAGCTGTGTGCCACCGCTTCCCTTTTGGTCATTTATAACCGCTATTGCTTTTTTTATATTAGCCTCCGTGGCAGCGACAGATTCACCATAAAGCATCTGATTGCTCGATTCGAAAAGCATAACATTAAAGCGATCGGTAGGACGAAGCGAGGATATCAGGTTTCTGATCAGGTTTTTAGAAACTTCCAAAGGAAATCCGTGCATGGAACCCGAAACATCCACAATGAACACATATTCCCGCGGCGGTATCTGACCTAGTGCCGGCGCCTTAGGCGGCTGCATCATCAGCAAAAAGAAATTCTCATCGCCATGCTCGTAGCGCAGCAATCCCGATTCCACTTTTCCACCCTGCAATTCGTACTGAAGAATATAATCTTTATCTCCCTGATTATCTTTTGGATTGGACAGCGATACAATTGCCTGATCGGGAGAAGGAGATTCTATGATAAGGTTATGGGACATGCTGCTTATTTTCTGTATAGGCATACCGGCCTGCACAGTCGTTTTGATGGAGAACTGCGGCATTGTCCTGTTTTCGAACATATCCGCCGACCGGCTTACCCACTGCTCGCCCGATTCACTATAACGCGGACCAACAACAGTAGGATAAACAAATTCGTATACTCCGCCTTCATGTTCGAGCAGTTCGGTATACCTCATCTCGACAACGATAGTATCGCCGGACAAAATATTGGCCACATTCATCTGAAATACGTTCGGACGGTGTTGTTCCAACAAAGTCGTTGACTTGCCTTCCGATTTTGCCTGCTCATATTCCTGACGGGCTTGTTCTTTCTTTTTTATCCTGGCCTCGATGCGCCTTTGCCCTACGGTCATAGCCATACCATATACCGCAGCTCGTGTAGATCCCGGAAACACATAGATGGCTTCCAGTGTATTGGGACTTTCGTTAATGTAGATTTGTTTCACACAGACATCGGCAATAACTCCTGAAATGCTGACCTCTACATCTGTTTTTTTAAGAGGCATCTGTGCTGTTTTTGGAGAATTACTCTTTATCAGAAAATACGGAGATAAAGATTGTCCTTCCCTGCTGGGCTTTACCTCTTCATATTTTACCCTGTCTTCATCCGGTTTGTCTTCCGGCAAAGGAGTTGGCGGAACAGGTTCAGCTGGTTTATTTACGACCGGTTCTTTTCCTGCCAGAGGTTTAGAGTTGGAAGTAGTGATCACCATTTCGGATGGTCTCATTCCTATCAACGTGAACGATAAAGTACTACCCAATGGAGCTTTGATTTCATAATATCCATCCAGATCGGTTACTACTCCATTCTGAGTCCCTTTTTGAACGATAGAAACCCCAGTCATAGGTTCTCCGCTATTATCTTTGATTACTCCCGAAACAATACGCATTTCTTGCGCAAAAGCAACTGATCCTACAAGCAGGAACAACAGTATATATATGGTTCTAAATTTCATATGCTTGTTCATAATTAATAGATGTTATATGTGTTTAAGGTGGTAAAGTACTTTATCTCAAATTCTAATGGGGTAAGATCGATTACCACATAGCCGGATGTTCTTACCTTTATATTTTTTATATACAGGCGGGTTCCGGCCGGCCGGCTCTTCAGCCACTCTTTCTGAGATCCGGATAATCCGGAAGAAGTAGAACTTATGCCGCTTATCAGATCGTCCTTATCCGATAAGGTAAACGAAACAACCCGATAGTTACACTTCATACTCTCCGAAAACCAAAGATCGAGACGTCCCGACCGAATAAATTCTTCTTTATCTATTCTATTTCCTATTGCGCCGCGAACAGTAGCATATGGCCTATCCAAAGCCAATACGGCAAACCTCTTTTGCTTAAATTCACGGAGTGTGCCGTTACGGTTCAGCACGCGTATGGTCAATAAGGCTGTTCCTGTAGTCTGGGGATGAACAATATAGTTTGCACCTTCTGCCCTGGCAACGCTTCCGTTGTCTATTGCCACATCGATGTCGGCAAAATCGTCTTCATCATCGTAAATCACGATAGGATTGTCGGCATTAGCATATAAAATATCCAATTCTTCATTTTCGTCATCAGCTACAATATCTTTTTCGGAAAGCATGGAGAGTATGCCTACAGCACACCCGGGCTTACCTTCATGAAAAGACATAACTACCTCGTAAGTTGCAGCCTTGTCGCACTTAAAATCGAAACGTTGCCTGCCGGTATTCTTCTTTTCATCGAAAGTGCTGCCTACAAGTTTATCTTTCAGGTATAGCTGTAATATAACCTTTCCTTCAAATCCTTCCGCATCAGACACATTGAACCTATATGTCATGTTTTTACTCAATAAGACCGGATATCTGGCCAAAGGTATCTTTCCCCGTTCGAGACCGTCAAATTTCACTTTAAATTCGCGCAAGTACACAGCGTTTGCGCCACTCTGCGAAACGGCCCTGTCCACCAGTGTATTGTCGCACTGCGCATTCGCCTGTCCCCGACAGAGGCAGAGACAAACGGCTATTAAGCATAGTATACCGATATGTTTCATAATTTTACTTTTTTAAAATTCTTTCACCTTCCTGATCACGGCGCCAAACAGATTGGAAGGATTATTTGCTTGAATAAATCCCGATTTCTGCAGAAATCTTTACACTATAATTATCTTTCTCCATCTGAAACCACTGATGGGACAGTGAATAATGCCACGTGTTATTTCCGCCTTTACCCGAATAGTTGATTCGCTGTCCGTAATGTATCGACCTGGGAGCAAAGTCATCATTCGCCTTCGGCTTGCGTTTTCCTCTTTCTATAACTCCCGTATCATTCGCATAATAGCTGTAATCGTTAGGAAAAACGCCTTGTATGGCTACAAAAAAACCATTTGACGGTATTTGCATGTTATATTCCAGAAGGTCTACATCGTACCAGCCATCGGTATCCTGAGGCGGTTGTATAACTAATATCTCCTGAAGCAAATCTCTTCCGGGAGCCCGGGTCAGTGTGTCCGCCTCCAGTATGCGCACACGGAAGGGCGCTTCTACATTTCCTTTTTTTGACAGGTGGTAACTTACCTTGCGGATATATCCGTCCTGTTTCTTTTTATTGTCAATAAATAAAGCGACTTGTTGCCCATGAGTATCCAGATA
>JAISES010000169.1 GCA_031263965.1 Prevotella sp.
TCGACAAAACTCCAATCCGCGAACTTCTCACAGAACGACGTCAATTCAATCAAAAAGTCAAAGAACTCGAATTATTTTAATGTTAAATCGTTTAATAAATTATCGCACCAGCAGTATTAATGAATGTTGAAAATAATTTCAACAGCAAGGTTCAAGATTTAAAATTCCAAAATCAAAAATAATTATTTTAATGAAATGAATTATATAAAAAGATAAATAATTATTAGACATTATGTATAATTGATTGTTATATACTTAAAATCAAGCCATTTACCGCACCATCATTGCGAACCGCTTGCGGTGAAGCAATCCAATGACGGGAGTAAATAGAACATATAAACACGTCATTAATTTTTATTGATTACTTAGTACAATTATTTTTATTGTTTTACCTTTGTCTCCGCATTTGAATATGTAAAAGAATTATGGATTGGTTCATCGAAGCCATATTAGAATCTCCTTCCGTACTATCTATAATTGTTATTTCGGTAGTATCTGCTGTCGGTTTGCAATTAGGCAAGTTGAAAATTCTGAATGTTTCACTCGGCATCACTTTCGTTTTCTTTACCGGTATTCTTATCGGGCATTTCAATTTGGATCTGAATAAAGACATGTTGAGCTTTGCTCAGAATTTTGGTCTGGTTCTTTTTGTGTACGCGCTGGGGTTACAGGTCGGGCCGGGCTTCTTTTCTTCGCTAAGAGCCGGAGGACTACGCCTGAATGTACTGGCTTTGGGTGTCGTATTCTTAGGTCTCTTATTCACAGTCATTTTCAGTTATGCCGGTAATATAAGCCTTTCCAATATGGTAGGTATCCTTTGTGGTGCAACCACGAATACTCCTGCTTTAGGTGCGGCTCAACAAGCATTGAGGCAAATCAGCGCCGATTCGCGGGTCATTGCGGATATGGCTTTGGCTACAGCGGTGGCTTATCCTTTAGGTGTTGTCGGTGTGATATTGGCTATCATCTTTTTGCGCAAGTTATTCGTTCCAAGGGCAGAGCTTGCAAAATTGTCGGAAAAGAAAGATAACGATATGCATGTGGGAGAGTTTCATATCACAAACCCCGCAATAGAAGGCAAAACTATACGTGATATAATGAAGCTTACATCGAAACATTTTGTTATTTCGCGTATATGGCGCGACGGGGTGGTGACTATTCCTACTTCTGAAAGAATACTGAGACACAACGACCATTTACTTATCATATCCAGAAAGTCGGATGTAGAGCATATAAAGGTGCTGTTTGGCGAACAGGAAAATGTAGACTGGAATAAAGAAGACATAGATTGGAATCATATTGATAACAGCCAATTGGTATCGCGCCGTATTATTGTAACACGAAGCAAAATTAATGGCGAAAAATTGGGCGCGCTAAAGTTGCGTAACAGCTACGGTATAAATATTACACGCATCAACCGTGCAGGTATCGACCTGCTGGCTTCTCCCGACCTGATGTTGCAGATAGGAGATAAATTGACAGTTGTAGGCGAGAAGGCATCGATAGATAATGTCGCAAAAATACTTGGCAATGAAGAAAAGCATCTCGACAGGCCAAATCTTATTGCTATATTCTCAGGGATTGCGCTCGGTTTATTGTTAGGTGCGCTACCTTTACCTTTTCCGGGTATGACTTTGCCTGTTAAGCTGGGGATAGCCGGAGGACCTATAATTGTAGGAATATTAATGGGTGCATTCGGGCCACGGTTTCGCTTTACAACTTATACTACTCAAAGTGCTAATCTGCTGATGCGCCAATTCGGACTGACTGTGTATCTGGCTTGTTTGGGTATAAGTGCAGGAGAGCATTTCTTTGAAACCGTTTTTCAGACCGACGGTTTGATCTGGATAGCATTCGGATTTGTGCTTACGGTTCTTCCGGTCGTTATTATGGCTCTTATAGCAATGAAGATATATAAGATCGATTATGCCAGATGTGTGGGTATGCTTTGCGGCAGTATGGCTAACCCTATGGCTCTTAATTATGTGAACTCTACGATAGATAACGATGAGCCCGCTGTCGCTTATGCCACTGTCTACCCTGTATCTATGTTTGCCCGCATAATTTTTACCCAAATTTTACTAATGTTATTTTTTTGATATAAAAATAAGAGGCAAATATGCCTTTACCTTATGCGGAGCTTGTTTAGATTTTGCGTTAAAATGATTACCTTTACAGACGAAAACTAATCTAAAAACCAATTTATTTATATTATGAAACCAACCTTATTTGTACTTGCTGCCGGTATGGGAAGCCGTTATGGCGGTCTTAAACAAATGGATGGAGTAGGACCCAGCGGCGAAACTATCATGGACTATTCTATTTACGATGCCCTGAGAGCGGGATTCGGGAAAATCGTATTCGTTATCAGAGAATTTTTTGAAGAAGACTTCCGTGAAAAAATAGTTTCCAAATATGAAAATCATGTTCCGGTAGAAGTCGTTTTCCAGGAACTTGATAAATTGCCGGCAGGATTTACAGTACATCCCGAAAGAGTAAAACCTTGGGGGACAAATCATGCTGTCATGATGGGGCAGGATGTTATTCATGAGCCTTTTGCCGTTATTAATGCCGACGACTTCTATGGCCGCGAAAGCTATGCTATACTTGCTGAGCAATTGAAGAAAATGGAAGGTCGGGAAAACCATTATTGTATGGTTGGCTACCGTTTGCATAACACACTGTCGGAAAGCGGATATGTAGCCAGAGGTATTTGTGCAACAGACGAAAATGGCTATTTGACAAGTGTGGTTGAGCGTACACATATCGAACGCGTTGATGGAGTAATTAAATATAAAGATGCCGAAGATTATTGGTACGATCTGGGCGAAAACACACCGGTATCGATGAATATGTGGGGGTTCACTCCGGATTATTTCGAACATTCCGGGAAATACTTTATCAAGTTCCTTGAACTTAATCAACATAACCTTAAGTCTGAATATTTTATACCATTAATGGTCGATCATTTGATCTCTACCCATACAGCCGATGTTAAAGTATTGGATACTCCTTCTAAATGGTTCGGTGTAACATATGCCGAAGACAGGCCGGGGGTTGTGGAGAAATTGCAGAATCTGGTTGACAAAGGAGAATATCCTACACCTCTGTGGAAATGATAGCCGGAAGGTTATCATAATAATTAAGCCCGGCTATAACCTCGGAGGGAAATTCTTTAATTATAAATTGATGGTATTATATTGTTTAACAGTAACAACAAATATCTAAAAAATTATTGATAACTGATGTTACGCAACACCGAAAACAGTGTCATTCCAGGTCTTGCGCAACATCAGTTTCTAAATTGCTACTTATTTCCTATCCGCATTTAGAAGCTCCGCAATTTGTGCACTTCATGCAACCCTCCTGATAAATAAGCGTCTCAAGACCACATACAGGGCATTTCTGACCTTTGGCCTCAGTATCGTTCGGCAGGTATTTTTTCAATGCGCGCTCAACACCATTCTTCCATGTATTGATAGTTTCGCTATTCAATTCCAAACCTTGTACCAGCTTAACAACCTGATCGATAGGCATACCATAGCGCAACACTCCGGATATTAGCTTGGCATAGTTCCAGAATTCAGGATTGAACTTACTGTTAAGCCCCTCGATTGTTGTTTTATAACCTCTTTTATTCTTGAACTGGAAGTCATAAGAGCGTTGACCTTCGTCATTCAACGTTTTAATAATCACCCCATGATTTACATTTTTCGGAAGCATTAATCCTTCATCATCGTCGGATAATCCTGTAAAGACCTCGTAAGGACGACCATCCAGCAACCCGATGAATGCGATCCATTTCTCCTTATTATTCTGGAATTTGATAACATCGGCAACCAACTCACGCGGACGATCTATTACAACCTGAGGGCGTTCGTAACAATCGCCGCAATCCTCTTCTTTCTTCTCATTATCTGCAGCGATCAGAACTCCCGCACGGGAACCATCTCGATAAACGGTACAACCCTTACAGCCGCTTCTCCACGC
>JAISES010000318.1 GCA_031263965.1 Prevotella sp.
AGGACAGCAGGGTGTGTGTTTATTACACAAATATAGTGCTAGTCCACATCGTGGTCGCAAAGATACTTTAAAATTCCTGAAAAATACGCATTGCAGGAGAAAGCGAGAGAACTATTAAATATTTTTAATCTAAAAAGAGGATGTATCAAAAGTAAAACTACACTATCAAAGTGTTACCCTCTTTGTCATTCTGAATGCAATGAAGAATCCCGACTCTCCGGACACGGGATGTTTCACTCCGTTCAACATGACAAAAAGAAAGTGAAAATTACTTTTGACACACCCTCCTGTAATATTTAACCCTTTCAGGGTTAATGCTCTGGCATCTAGGATGGAAGCCTGATATACCGCTTTCGCCCCCGCGGAGCTGTATATATTAGCCCAACGGCAACACCTTGGGTAATAGAGCACAACCTCCGGCAGGCGTCCTGTAAGGACAACATAACATCTTTTGTCATGTACTTAGAGTGAAGAGTGAAAAAAACTTGTAACTTGTAACTGTCCGCAAGGCGAAGTAACCTGTAACTGTAATTGTTAAAGTTTTTTTTACTGTAATAAATAAAGTAAAAACATCTTTTATAGGGTAAATTAAAGCAGGGATAAAACATATGACATAAAGGCGAACCCTTATATCTAAACTAAACGAAAACTAAACTAAACTAAACAGAATATATGGGGAATATAAGTGGTTTTTATTTTGCTGTTTCAAATAATTTGTGTTAAATTAGACTTCGAATAGCAGATACTTGAAGTTGCAAAAGTTTCTGCGCAAATAATTTTTTATGTCGAACCTTAAATTATGTGCTTATGAAAACTTTATACATTTTCTTTATCGCATTCGTTTTGATTACGCTAAATGCTTGTGAACAAGACCCATGGGGGCCTCAGGCTGTCTATATTCATAGCCCTGTTGCGTCTCCGGATGGGCGTAAAATAGCATATATTTCTAATCCAGATAATCATAATAGATTCAAAATTTATCTGGTGGATATAGACGGTAAAAACATCAAATCGCTTGGCGAAGAAATATCATGGACAAACTATATATCATGGTCACCGGACGGAAGCCTGCTTGCCTATAGTGACGGCATATTGACGTTGCAAGGTGATAAGGTTACTGGTTTCCGCCCGATGAATGTACCTGATAAACGTCTCGATGAACCGGACTGGTCGCCGGATGGCAAAACCATATTGTTTCGTACCAATATGGAATTACACTTAACCGATCCGTTTTTTAAAAATATCCGCAAGCTTCCGTTTACAGGCGAGCATCCTAAATGGCATCCTAACGGAAAGGATATTATATATACAGAGGACAATAATATATTTGTATCGGATACGCTGATACAAAATAAAGTGCAATTGACCAATACCGGAACCTTGGATATTCCGTTCTTTTATCCTTCCTTTTCTCCTGACGGAAAAATGATCGTTTATCAGAATCGTGTGTATGGTGGTCGTTCAACCCAAATGTTTGTGATGAACTCTGATGGTTCAAATCCTGTATTGCTGGACGAAGGGTTTAGCCCTGTATGGACACCCGACTCAAAACATATTATTTATGTAAAAAAAGAAGATGGGGATAATTTGTGGAAAATATCAATTGAAGACAAAAGCAAAGAAAAATTGACCGAATATACCTATTCAAAATCACACTAAATTTTTACTATGAAAACACATTATTTATTTTTGCTTATTGCTCTTTGGGCAATAAGTCTTACCTCCTGTCGGCAAAAAGATGACGTTGCAGAAGATGATTCCGACAACTCTACAGTGAGGATAATATTAAGTATCGGAAAACAATATGTTACGGATAAATATTTTGAAGCGCCTGTAGATTCGGTTGGGGACCCCGAGTTGCGAACTATTTTGTCGGATAATAATATACAAGGATTGGTTGCTTTGTTTAAGAACAGGTACGACGGCGAAGGACTGTTGAAACCGGAAATAGATGACGACTCGAATGAACATTGGATCGTCATACATGCCGAAGGCAGGCAGAGGGCAGAATGTCTGGTAAACTCACTGGCTAAAGCCGGAGCAGTCTGGTCTGTTTACATTGAAGACTTGAAGCTGATATCTACTTCCCTAAACTCTTATCCTTTTAATTTTATGGACCAGTGGCACTTGACAAGAATCGATGGTATAAATATAGCAGAAGCCTGGAATATAAACAAAGGGCGCAACGATGTTATTGTAGCCGTATGCGATGGCGGCGTAGACTATACCCATCCCAACCTCGACCCGGGCAACCGGAGCAGAGTTATACAGGGATATGATACCGGAGACAATGATAACAACCCGATGGACGACCTGTCCAAAGGCGATTTTGCAGGGCATGGAACCCATATAGCAGGTATAATCGGCGCTAATCCGACAGCAAAAAATAATATTTCCGGCGTTATGCAAAATTGCAAGATAATGCCGGTGAAGATGGTCGGATCAGGCGGTATAAAAGTGCCTTTTACCAATAATTATATCTGGGATTTTTCAACAACCGCTTTTCCCGGTGATGTAGCCGATGCCATCGATTATGCCATCAACAATGGGGCACACATTATTAACTTAAGCTATGGCTTTGCCGTTCCGGATATTCCTTTGGCTGATATTCTTCTTAAGGTAGTCCCTCTCAGGCAGGCTATAGACAGGGCCTATTACGATAAGAATGTGGTTGTAGTAGCCTCTATGGGAAACGACGGGCCCAATAATACAAGGCCTTACTTTCCGGCCATGTACCATGGCGTAATTGCGGTGGGGAATACGGATAATCTCAAGAAAAGGTATCAAAGCTCCAGCGTAGGATCGCATATAAGCGTTTCAGCTCCCGGAACGAATATATTATCTACGGTAAGGGGGCCAAAAGACACTATCGGATATAAAACCGGCACTTCTATGGCTTCACCTGTAGTGGCAGGATTGGCGGGTCTTATTATATCGCAAAGCAAAGACCGCAACCTGAATCTGACAAACGATGATGTGCGGAGGATAATGGAGCTTACTGCAGATGATGTATTATCTGAGTCTGGATTTGGATTTGGATTTGGATTTGACAGAGAAACAGGGCATGGTATAGTAAATGCATATAAGGCTTTGTCTTTAATTAAAGAGCCGAACAGAGTTGTTCATGGTGAAATTAAGGGTGGAACTAGAACGAAGGTTCAAACAATTAGCAAATGGATACTTTCCGGAAGTTCTCCGTGGGTAGCAATTGCGGGAGGAGTATATCCAATTGTCGAACAATATGAGATGAAAGCGCATGTTACATTTCCTCAGGAATTTATAGTTCCCCCTACTGTTTGGATGAGAAGCAAGGAAAGTGCATCTATGAGTTTCGCTAACCCAAATGATGGCTATCCTTTTGTAGAAATCACGAATGTAACGACCAAGGGTTTTGATGTGCGTTACGCTATTTATTTTGCCCAATATGATATGCAGGGACGATCCATAGCCAAATGGATACCATGGACAGAAGATAAAGTGAAAATAGCCTATACGGCAGTGGGTGTTCTGCCACCTACAATCGAAACGAGTCAGACAATGGCCTGTAATACTTATACGTTAAAGGACCTTATTCAAGGGACTACGATCAACTGGCAATCCACTTCTACCATGACTCTCGTTTCCGGTCAAGGAACTCCAACGGCTACTTATCAGTCGTCAAGTAATAGTTATAATACAGTTAAGGCTACAATTACATATAATGGAAACAGTTATACTGTGGAAAGTTCGCAAGTTTGGGTAGGAGCACCAGCTACTCCCGATATTCAAAATAGTTCGGAGTTGGATCCTGCCTATACGGCAAATACACTTTATAATTTTTCAGTCTCGAAGAACCTTGGAGATATCGTTAATTGGCGAGTTGAAGGGAATGCTCAGCTTATTGGTAAATCAGATGGAGAATACTATTCATCTTTATCTATAAAGACCGGCAAATTATCGCTAAGGGACGAATATTCAATCTTCAGGATATATGCTACTTCTCAGAATAAGTGTGGGGCATCACTTGAGGTAGAAAAAGAAATTTATTTCTATCCCATTGGTTCTGGAAGTATTCAAGTTAACTTGAAATCTGCTACCGTTGTTTCTGCCTCCACCTTCGCTCCTGTCACCGTCAAGGTGTACGTACAACTTCAATACGGGTACGCTGATGTATAGCGAGAAGAATGTAATCGACTTCAATATTCAGAATACTACGCTCAAAGACGGTATCTACGTTGTAGTCACCACCGACCAAAACGGTGAAACCAAGAGTGAAAAAGTAATAAAGACAAGGAACTAAGAATAAGAGCAAGACCACGGAAACTTTCCGTGGTTTTTTCCCCTCACCCTTTTCCCGTCAAATTATCTATAAATACTTAGATAATTTTAGAATATATGATAAAACTTGAATTTGAGAACATGTCGCTGGTTATTCCCGAAGGCTGGCACGAGGTAAAACTGGCTGATTATGAGAGGTGGAACACGCAGAAACCCGAAACCAAGCAGGAGTATGTCCGCTTTGTGGCCGATGTGTGCAATGTAGAAGCCAGTGTGCTGCTCGAAGCTCCGGCAAAGGTATTCGACATTATTACCGGGACTATCCGTTTCGTTTTCGACTCGGAGCCTGAACCGTCCAACAGGGTGAACATCGGCGGTAAAGACTATTTTGTATCCTTCTCGGACAAGCTGACTTTGGGCGAATGGGTAGATATTGAGAGCGTTATCGGCAGCGAAAGCACAGGCAAATTGTCCGAAATGCTCGCTATTCTGTGCCGTCCTGCCGGTGAAAAGTACAATTCCGACCTGGCCGGAGAACGACAAGCGATGTTTCGCAACCTGACCTGTGACAAGGTATTGCCGCTGATAGGTTTTTTTTTACTCAAAAAGAAAAGATCCGACGAGATTTTGAACCACTATTCAACGGTGGCGGATCAGGCAAACCGGTTTCTAAGGGATACCGGGACTTTTGTAATAAATGGGGGTGGTATAAAACTATTGCCGATCTGGCAGAGGATAAGATACATTTATTTGGTACGATCACTGAAAAAACAGTTGTCGAAGTTTTCGGATTCCTCCTTTACCGCATAGACAAGTCGCGGGCCGAAGAAGACCAGTACAAGTTTGAAAAACAGATACGGAGGTAATATATTAATTTGAAAATGAGCAAATTAGCAAATTGTTTTGTCGCTTTGCGCAATCATCAAATCTGCTCATTTTCAAATTTGCTAATTAATATTCCTCCCAAAACAGCTTGTCGTTGGTCGTAATATAATCGTTCCTTACAGGATCGGGCGTGTAACCCGCAGGATATAAATTGAGATACCCGCCGGTTGTTCCGGCTGTCTCTACATTATACCCGTTATGTAAAGGAGATGTCAGCCAGTAAAGGTTTTTAGCCATATACGAGTCCAGATAGTATTCCTTTGTCTGCTTGTTTTGATTGTTCCAGTTGGCATCTTCGTTCAGTACTAACGGCTTGTCGGCGCGCAGGCGTTCCCTTACTTCGGCTATACCGAGCAGGTTACCCTTTTCGTCGCTCACATAGGCGTTGAATGTAGGATCCATCCACAACCATTTGTTCAGCGTTTTGGAATATACGGCGTTGATAACATGGCAATCGAAAATATATTCTTTAGGCATGCAAGTGATAAACCTCGATTTGAAACCCATTGCCAGATAGCATTCGTTAAGCATTGTTGCCATCATACGGCAGTTTACTCCACGGTTTTCGGCATCGCATACTTTCACTATATCGATTGCGTTTTTCGAAGACGGGTTAGTGGAACTTCCATCATGTCTGACGCGGTTGTGAACCCACGTCATCAGGTTTTTTATCTGCGATATTTCATCACCCTTGCCTGCAATGCTGTCGAGGTTGAAGTATTGGCGGATACGTACCAGATTCGGGTCGGAAGCCTCGAGGTATGTGAACAGGATTTCTTCTTTGGGTAAGTCGTTGCTATAGCCGGATGCATCTTTTAACACTTCTGTAAAATCCCCGATCTTTTTCAGTTTCAGCATCACGTCTTCGAATCGTTTTTCGTTCCGGATGTTATCCAGGTCGGAATCCTGAAGCGTATGCCCGTAGTCATTCCATTTGTACTCAAAGGCTTTTTCGAAGTTGTCCAGAGCTTTTTCTTTATTATTCAAAAGGCTGTAACTGCAAGCCTTATTATAATAAACCAAACCGAGGAAAGGAGAAATTGTTTCTTTGTCCTTATCCGGCAGATGGTTGTAATAGCTGATTAACGAGTCGTACAGAACAATGGCTTTTTTATAATCCTTATCCCCTGCGGCAGAACTTGCGGCATTATATAGTTTTTGCAGATCAACCAGAGGTGTATTGCCGGAAGTTTGTGAAAATGCCAACAGGCTGAACAGTGAAATAATCAGAAGGCTAGCTATTTTTTTCATAACGTCACTTTTTTTAATGTCTAATAATTATATGACGTATCAACTCAGAAATTGTTACATCATTTTGTAAATAAATTCTTTGTACTCTCTGATTGTTTTTATTCCCGTCATTGCGAGCGAAACGTAGTGTAGCGAAGAAATCCATAAAATGCGCATCTGGATTGCTTCGCCTTTCAGGTTCGCAATGACGAAACTCTAGGCCGTTGCTCTTGCAGAATTTGATGAAGATTTGCTATAAAATTCAAGCAGTTTCTGAGTACATGACAAAAAATGTTATGTTGTCCTTACAGGACGCCGGCCGAGGTTGTACTTAATTACCCAAGGCGTTGCCGTTGGGCTGTAATATTTAACCCTTTCAGGGTTATCTCCTTGATATTTTCAGGCTGAAAGCCTGATATATCTCAGCACAGGGCAACGCCCTGTGTATAGGAGACAGTATCAACGACGCCCTGAAAGGGCAGAATCCCCCGCTGGCGCGGACATTTGTCCGTGCCTCGAAGAGCAATCCTTTTTTTTGCTGCGCGACACCCTGACTACAAATCTGCGCGAGCGGGGGGGCGCAATGACGATGGTAGCTCGTAATGACGAAACTCTAGGCTGTTGTTCTTGCAGAATTTGATGAAGATTGTAAAAGTTTATCTATTCTATAAAAGCCATTTTTTTCTAAACAAATAGATATGATAAACAGTATAATCAACATTTTTCACACACAGGCACAACAGCACAAATCGCTGAAAGCCTTTTACTACGGGCGTAACTACGAACTCGGCAGCGGCAAAGACCTTTATCCTCTCTTGTGGCTCGAAGACCCTTTGACAGGATACAGCCGCGGCAATGTATTCTCCAATTCGGTTAATTTTTCTATTCTTCTTTTACCCGACAAGGAACACACGGTTGCAGAGGTGCAGAGCCTTGCTTTCTCCATTGGGCTGAATATCATCGAGCGGATAAAGAAACAAGGCGACGAACTGGGCGTCAGCATACAGCCCGACTGGAGCTACCTGACGCTGAGCAATTACTACGACGACAATGCCTGCGGATGCCGTTTTACCGTCAATTTTACGCAAGCCAACATGCAAAATCTGTGCCTGATAGACGAACAATTCGACAACGGCAAGCAGTTTGAAGTGGCAAACCTATTGAAAAGCTTCGATGTTTCTCCTGCCAACACCTGCGAAGTGTTTACGGATAAATTTCCTGTATTTGATCTAAAAACAAGAAGATGAATAATCATGTGTTAAAAGTAGTCGAAGAAATAAGCCGCGACATTGTGGCTTTGGCTCAGTTTGTCCTCGATAACGACAGTATCGGGGTAAACAGGAAAACGGGAAGAAACACTCTGAAGGACAGCATCATGATAAAAGATGCGGATTCCCGTATCAGCTTTGGCAGCAATGGAGATAATGCGGTGATAGAGATTTTGTTCAACAACTATATCGACTACATCGAAAAAGGCCGTTCTCCGGGCAAGATGCCGCCCATCAGCGCACTGAAAGAGTGGGCGCAGTCGCGCGGCATTTCCACCGGCAACAGTACGCTTTTTGCCATAGCCAACGCCATCAAGCGCGACGGCATCGAAGGACGTCCCATATTGGCAACTCTCGAACGGGAAATAGAAATCAGCTTCGAAAACGAATGGTACGACAAGCTATTCGAAGCAATGACCTCAGAGTTAAATAAATACTTCGACAACTGAACAGTGAACGGTAAACAGTGAGCAGTAAACAGTGAGCAGTCAACAGTCAACAGTGAATTAGCAGATTATTTTTCTTCGCTTCGCGCGAATTTTCAAATTTACTCATTTTCAAATTTTTAAATTAAATAATCATGGGATATTTTATAAAAGAACTTAAAGATATAGCCAGGGTAACCGAACCTTCCAAATTTTCCTTGTCTTCTAATCCGAATTTTGTACAATTCGAAAGTAAGGTTACAGGAGGTAAGCCCGTCGAAATAACCATTGAGGTTATAGGAAACGGATTAGTTTGCATAGCTGAAGGCTCTGGTGGTCCTCTGGACCCTATTAAATGCATGTATTTAATAAAGTTTACAATAACGGAAAGCAGGACAAAAACACCTCATGTCTTTGGAGGCACTTATAAAATTGATAACATAGGGGGAGGTACTTTTTATATGGGTAACTCGGCAGTACAGGACTTGATCCTGATAGCCGAGAATCTGAAAAATTGCCTGCAAGCCAACGATTTCATGGGCAGGAATTTTGACATAAGTATTCCTCTGGTACGTAACGATGATGGAACATTAGAGAAAGGGACAACAATAAAAATCACGGCCAAAGGTAATGGCGAGGATTATGCCTTTAGCCTTACCCCTGATGTAGAAGATAGTTACAAAGATTTATTTTATGAACATTTCATAAAAGTTACAGGAGAGTCGGAGAATGTTGCATCCAACGACTCTTTCTCCGAAGGCCACAGCCCCGTGGAATTACATTTGGAACTGTACAAAAACACAGGCGTATTTCCCGGAACGGACAGTACGCCCGACGACCGGAATACAGGCTCGCTTGTGACCACTCTCACCAAGTCTTATGCGAATAACCCTCTTTGGTTTAACGTAAATATATTGGAGAGTAAAGATTATTCGCGCGATTTTCTGAAAGACGAAAACCTGTGGTTTGATACGGGTACAGTCCGTGATTTCAGGTTTGCAGCCAAAAGGCTGGTATCAGCTAAAAATCATTACGAAAATTCGCTCTTTTACTATTCTGATGTATTATACCTCGTCAACGGCTACCAACGCAATCTTGATACGAACGACCTGTCGGCGTATGTTTACGATACCTCGGAGGCGACGAAAGCAAAACCGTTGACTACCCAGCCCCAACTGTTTCACATCAAAGGGCAGGCGCAGTATTTCAACTTCCTGCTTTCCGATGCCGGCCACAACGACGAACAGGGTGGGAATCTGGGTATAACATACCGGATATTCAGCCAGTCGGGACGCTTCCTTGCCGAAAAGGTGATGCACGCCATGCCTAAGCACGGGTTTCATGCGGTCAATACTATTCGTTTAGACATCGACGGGGCGATAGAGGAATATCCCACTGCCGGACGGGTGGAAGCCTGTTTGTCGCGCTCGCTGCCCGGTAAGGACAATTACATTGCAGTGACCGAGCCGTTGCGGTTCAGGATACTGCCTTCGTGCCTGTACAAGGTCAACGACTTTGCGTTCCTCAATTCGCTGGGAGGGTGGAGCAGCTTTAACTTTGCCGGAACAGACCAGTCGGAATTTAAGACAAAGACGAATACCTTCTTCAAAACGCACACGCCCGACAAGACCATCAGCAGCGAGTTGGAAGCCGTTTACAGTAAAGATGCGGAAGAGCAGTTCTCGGTGCAAACAATGCCCATTACCCGCGATGTGGCCGGATGGCTGCGCGAACTGAGCGCCTCGAAAGCCGTGTACGAATTATCCACGAAGAGGTATGTCATTGTTGATGACCTGACGATAAAACCCAATTCGAAGGACGATCTTTTCCGCCTCGAAATGAAGTACCGGTATTCCGATATTTACAACGCAAAGTAAGATTCTCTCCCGTACTTGCAAGCTTTTCTCTCCCGTCATTGCGAACGGAGTGAAGCAATCCAGAAAGATGATAGCTGGATTACTTGGGCTACTGCCCTCGCAATGACGAAGCTATATAAATGACAATCCCCCTGATCTGTAATGGACAGGGGGATTGTTGGTTTATTTAGCTTTATAAAGTTCTATTTTTGTATAATCTTTACGATATATGGTTAAAATATTATTCGATAGTTTATAATCGGTAAAAGTTGAATACGTACTTGTACTGTCTACACCTGATAAAGATATAGTATTTTCAATCTTTCCGTTATTATATATCCATTTGGAAAGCCAATAGTTACCTAAATCTTTATAGCTAAGCAGCTCTTTTGTAGCCTTTAAGAATCTGTATTCTTTCATCCTATTCTCCTCAAAAACCAATACTAATGAATCTATTTCGTAGGAGTGATACCATACTCCTGCTATTATATTGTTGTCAACACTTACATATTCATAGTCTTTACTTTTTTCAAATTCTTCTTTTTCGCAGCTATAAAAAATACCTGACAGGCTTATTGCAAGAATAAGTATAAATTTTGTCTTCATGGCTTCATGTTTTTTTAATTATTATAAATGTAAAACTAAAAAAATAACATCTGGTTTAAATTACCGGATTAATATTTCTTTATCTATAAAGTAAAAAACCCCCGCCGGCGCGGACATTTGTCCGTGTCTTGCCCAAAGAGCAATCCTTTTTTTGCTGCACAACACACAGACTACAAGTCTGCGCGAGCGGGGCAGCATAATATAATATTGCAAATTTTTGTTATGTACTCAGAAACTTTATATCAAATCTTTTTTTACTTTATCTAATAACCCGTCGCAAGAATCTTCTAACAGGTCGAGAACCAGTTCGAAGCCCTCTGTTCCGGAATAATACGGATCGGGGATGTGATCGTTTTCATATTTTTTCGAAAAATCCATCATGCGGTGAACCTTTGCTTCCGAATCGAGATCCGGTGCAAGGCGCAATATACTATTATAATTGCTGTCATCCATTGCTAATATTATATCGAAACGGTCGAAATCGCAACTCGTAAATTTGCGGGAAAGCGAGTCGAATTTATACCCTCTGCGGGCTCCATGCTGCCTCATTCGCGAATCGGGTAATTCACCTACATGATAACCTGCCGTTCCGGCTGAATCTACTTCTATTTTGTCTTTTAATCCTTGCCTTCTTACCATCTTCCTGAAAATTCCTTCGGCAGCAGGAGACCGGCAAATATTTCCCAGACAAACGAAAAGGACTTTGTAAGTAGCATTATCAGACATATTTTTTCTTATTCATTATTTCGTTAATAATCTCTTTCATTCTTTGGTATTCACAACCTGTTTTTTCTTATTCAGCAAGACTTCATCGATAGCCTCCTTTAATGTCTGTTTCGGCAATGCTCCCTGCGCCATTTGCGGTTGGCCTTCCATTGGTACGAGCAACAGGCTTGGAATGCTTCTTATTCCGAACATTGCTGCCAATTCCTGCTCAGCTTCGGTATCTATCTTATAGATATAAATTTGTCCGTCATATTCAGCCGCCAGCTCTTCCAATACAGGGGCTATAGCTTTACATGGTGCGCACCAGTCGGCATAAAAATCGATCAAAGCCGGTTTGTCGCCCAAATACTTCCATTCCGAAGGGTTAGCTTCGTAATTAGTCACTTTTTTGAGAAAATCTATTTTGTTTAAGTGTATCGTTTTCATTTTATTCTCCTTTTTTACTGTTTCTGTTGTCTCGGCTTTTGCCGTTTGCTTATTTTCTGTTTGCCCGTTGCAGGAACTAAATAAAAAGCCTGCGAATAGTAATACTAATAAAATTTGTCTCATTTTTCTTCGTTATTATTTTCTGTTTTGTATGTATCCTGTTGTGAAGAATCCACGGTACGGCATCTTTAGAAGCTGTTTAAATTTTATAGCAAATTTTTTTTCAAATCCCATAATAATATTTTTCGCTAAAATTAAAACAGTTTCTTAGCTTTATTTGTTTCAGAAACTGTTTCCTTCCCGTCATTGCGGGGGTTTACCCGAAGCAATCCAATGACCCCACCCCGCGGCTCTGCCCTAAAAGGCAGGGCAGTTAAGTGCTGAATTTAAACACAGAGTAAAAGGAGTAAGAGGAGTTCTTTATTTCATTATTTTTCAGGATAATATGAAATACTATTTTTAGATAAAAATAAAAAACTATTCTTTAATAAAAACTCTTTTAAACTCCTTTCACTCTGTGTTTTATTATAATCGAACCATATAGCACTCAACAGCCATGCCCCAAAAGGAGAGAGAGGCTTTCCCCCGTAGGGGCAGGGCTGTTAAGTTCTTTTATATTTAATTATTTTTGAGTTTATTAACTTCAAGAGTTCTTTGAAATGATTATATTAGCGTAAAAAAAGTATAATGACATTACCGGAAATGCTAT
>JAISES010000439.1 GCA_031263965.1 Prevotella sp.
TGTAATCAAAAAATATAATAAAACCAATGGCAACTACAGCAGATATAAGAAATGGAATGTGTATCGACATAGAAGGACAATACTATGTTATAATTGAATTCCTACATGTTAAACCGGGACAAGGAGCCGCTTTTGTGCGTACAAAAATGAGAAGCGTTACTACCGGGCGTGTTCTTGAAAGAACATTCAATGCCGGAGTAAAACTGGATGAAGTGCGTATAGAAAGACGTCCTTACCAATACCTTTACCAGGACGACATGGGATACAATTTTATGAATACTGAAACTTTCGAGCAAATATCTCTGGCCGGAGAAATGATTGAAGGTGTGGCTTTCCTTAAAGAGGGCGATATGGTGGAGGTGCAGGTACATGCCGAAACCGAAACTGTATTGACCGCAGAAATGCCTCAAAACGTTATTCTTGAGATAACATATACAGAACCGGGAATGAAAGGCGACACTGCAACCAACACGCTGAAACCGGCTACAGTAGAAACAGGAGCCGAAGTTCGCGTGCCGCTGTTTATCAACGAAGGCGATAAGATTAAGATCAATACGAAAGACGGTTCATATGTAGAAAGAGTGAAGAATTAACCGTTTTTCTATAAATATTAAGAAATATTAAGAGGGTGTGTGAAAAGGGCTTTTGACACACCCTCTTTTATCAGGGAACAACAAATATTTCTATATCTACAACCTGATACTAAACAACTATTCCCCGATGGAGAATAAGATAAAACTAAATATAAAAGACCTGGCCGAGGAAGACCGCCCGAGGGAAAAGATGCTGCTCAAAGGGGTAGGCTCTTTATCGGATGCCGAAATACTGGGTATTCTCATTGCTTCAGGCAACAAGGATGAAACGGCAGTAGAATTGGCTCAACGCATACTTTACAGTGTATCCAACAATCTGAATACTTTAGGAAAACTCACGGTCAAAGACCTTATCAAGAACTTCAAAGGGATAGGGGAGGCTAAGGCCATAACCATTATTGCGGCTTTAGAATTGGGACGGAGACGGAAATTGTCCGAAGTTGAAGTTCTGCCTAAGATTACATCCAGTGAAAATGTTTATCAGATACTGCATCCTGTTTTGGCAGACCTGAAATACGAAGAAGTATGGGTATTGCTTCTGAACAGGGCAAACAAAGTAATAAAAAAAATACAGGTGAGTAAAGGCGGAATAACAGGTACGGTAACCGACAGCCGTATGATCATGAAAGAGGCCATTGATTCGCTTGCGTCCGCCATTATTTTATGCCACAATCATCCTTCGGGAAATCCTAATCCGAGCGGAGAAGACAACAACATCACAAAGAAGCTGAAAGAAGCCGGACAAATACTGGACATCAAACTTCTCGATCATGTGATAATCTGCGATCACTCTTATTATAGTTATGCGGATAAAGGATATTTGTAAACAGTTTCTGATTACTCAATCTTTTAATTATTTTTGTATCGTAAATCAGAAAGGTTATAAACTATCCACCCTATACAGATGTTTATAACGGACAAAAAAGATATTTTATGAGCGGATTACTTGAATTGGAAGGTAAGATCGTAAACATGCTCAAGACTGTTTATGATCCCGAAATACCTGTTAATATATACGATCTGGGGTTGATATACGAAGTAGATATAGATGACAGCAACAATGTAACTATAACTATGACCCTGACTGCGCCTAACTGTCCGGCAGCCGACTTCATACTCGAAGATGTAAGGTACAAAATAGAATCGGTGCAGGGAGTAAACAATGTAGTTGTAAATCTTACATTCGAACCTCAATGGAACAGGGACATGCTTAGCGAAGAAGCTAAACTTGAACTTGGATTTTTATAAAAGCCAAAAACGTGGGTAAAAAAGTTTACTTCTTATCGGATGTCCATATGGGTTCTGCTTATCACAACAAGAATGTGGATAAGCAGCGCCGGATGACATTGCCTCCGGTAAAAATAAATGAAAGTTATTTCCCTAAGCATGAAGTAGAGCGGAAGCTTTGCCGTTGGCTGGACATGGTAAAACAAGATGCTTCCGCAATCTACCTGCTTGGCGATATATTTGATTATTGGTTCGAATACAAGAATGTAGTTCCCCGTGGATTTGTCCGGTTTCTTGGCAAAATAGCGGAAATAACCGACATGGGAGTTGAAGTGCATTTCTTTACAGGCAACCACGATATTTGGGTAACAGATTACTTGCGAAAGGAATGCGGGATGATTGTTCATCTGCAACCTCTTGTGAAAGAAATATATGGAAAGAAGTTCTTTCTGGCGCATGGAGACGGGTTAGGTGACGATTCCGCTTCCTTTAAGGTGTTGCGTAAGATTTTCCACAGCAAGCTATGCCGTATAGCATATGCAGCCATTCATCCACGGTGGACTGTCGGTTTTGCACAGCGGTGGTCGAATCATAACCGCGGTAATGACGAAATGCCCCCTTATTTCGGAGAAGACAAAGAACATTTGGTACTTTTTGCTAAAGAACACTTGAAAAAAGCTCCCTGTCTCAATTTTTTCATCTTCGGGCACCGGCACATTATGCTCGACCTGATGCTGTCTTCAACAAGCAGGGTAGTCATATTAGGCGATTGGATCAATTTCTTCTCTTATGGCGTCTTCGATGGGGAGAATTTCTCATTGGAGATATTTGAAGAATAAGACGATTCGCAAGCAAAAATATATCTACCTTTGCATCGGTTAATTACATCAAGTTGCTATTTGTTAAATAATACCGGCCGGTGGTTTGAATTAATCAAAAGGTTATCATCTACGATACAGGCTATACAAAATGCCCGCTTCGTATCTAAATAAGTTTGTATATATGAAAATGGTAAAAGGTATCTTTATCATTCTTTTGTTTTATTTTCTGGGACAAGCTATCAGCTATTTGATAGATGGTTTCGTGCCGGGAAATATCATCGGGATGGTACTCCTGTTCCTCAGCCTTTACTTCAAAGCCGTTAGCCCCGGCAGCGTAAAAGACGTCTCCAATACTTTTACCCGCAATATGGCTATTTTCTTTATCCCTGCCGGAGCAGGAATATTAGGATCGTATGGAATTATCAGCAAATTCTGGTTGTCTATTCTCATAGTCTGCTCTGTGAGTACGGTACTGGTTATTGCAGTTGTAGCAGTTATTCAACAACAAATGGAAAAAAGGAAGAAATGAAAGCCTTATTTGAATCTACAGAATTTATACTTTTGCTTATATTTGGCAGTTACCTGTTTGGCCAATGGGTTTTCAAAAAAACGCGGATAGGTATTTTCCATCCTATGATCATATCTATTGCCATTATAATAGCTTTTCTGAAAATTACCGATATGCCTTATCAGACATTCGAGCAAGGAAGCTGGTTTGTCAGTTTTTTGTTGGGCCCGTCTGTTGTCGCTTTAGGTTATATACTTTATGAGCAATTAGCCTATTTGAAAGGCAATGTAGTATCTATCCTTACATCTATATTTATAGGAAGCCTGGTAGGCATCATGAGCGTTATATTGCTGGCTAAGCTGACAGGAGCCGATCAGATGTTGATTCACAGCCTTGAGCCGAAATCTGTGACCACACCCATTGCAATGAGTATAGCTGAACAGTCGGGAGGTAATGTGTCGCTAACGGCTGTTATTGTCTTGTTTTGCGGGATATTCGGAAGCATTATAGGCCCTCCCATACTCCGTTTTTTAGGTATTCAAAGCAGTATAGCAAAAGGTCTGGCTATGGGCGCTTCCGCTCATGGGGTAGGCACAGCCAAAGCAATGGAGATGGGTGTGATAGAAGGTGCTCTGAGTGGTTTGGCCATCGGATTAATGGGTGTAATGACCGCATTGCTGATACCGGTTATCCATCAATTATTTTCATAGCATAACTTCTTAATTGCTATTTCCCGCCAAAATGCTTTCACATATTGGGATAAGTCTTTACTTTTGCAGTAATGAAACCTAAAAAGAAAGGTATACAGGGCAACAGGACCAAGCATCTTCTTTTCTCTCTGAACGAAGAAGAATATGCTCTTATAGCCTCTTATATGAAAAAATACAAAATAGAAAACCGTTCCCGTTGGTGCAGGGAAACTATCATAGCACACGTATTAAAAAATCTGGAACAAGATTATCCGACCCTCTTCGGAGAAAATGAAATGCGCCGATGACCTCTATCCTGAACGATGAATATTATATGCGGCAAGCTCTGAACGAGGCCAGGATTGCTTTTGATAAAAATGAGGTTCCCATAGGTGCCGTCATTGTGTGTCAAGGGAAAATAATTGCCAGAGCGCATAATCTTACCGAAACACTTAACGATGTCACAGCGCACGCGGAAATGCAGGCAATTACGGTTGCCGCGAATGTGTTAGGAGGAAAATACTTAACGGATTGCGCGCTGTATGTCACTCTGGAACCTTGCCCAATGTGTGCGGGAGGATTGCTTTGGTCTCAGATTTCAAAAATAGTTTATGGAGCCCAAGACCCCAAAAAAGGATATTCTTTCTTTTCTCCAACTATATTGCACCCTAAAACGATTGTAAATTACGGTGTTCTGGAAGATGAGTGCCTCTCTTTATTGAAAGAATTCTTCAAACAGAGGCGATAAGTTTCCGGCGTCAATGTTAAAAGTATACATATTAACGTTTATTTACATCTATTGGTGCAACGCTATTGCCTATATTCAAGTCTAGTATACGTAGTCAATACTTCAATAAAATAAATGGGTTATGAAAAAATATATAAGAACAATTTCGTTCTTAATAATATATGCTCTTTTTATACTGGGATGTGCGTCATGTAATGATGACGGATATTCTCTCGACAAATATTGGCGATCTATAGCGACGGTAAATAAAACAGGAGATAATACCTGCGATTTTACATTAGACAACGGGGAGAAGCTTTGGGTGGCGGCGCCTGCCGGGCTTAACCTGAAACCTAAATACAAAAGAGCCATAATTGATTATACAATTTTGTCTGACGAACAAAATGGATACGATCATTCTGTCAAACTAAATGGATTTTACGATGTATTGACTAAAGATGTTATCTGTATTGCTCCGGATGACAAGATAAAACAAGATAGTATTGGCCATAATCCCATCAAAGTACATTCCGCATGGGAAGGCGGGGATTATCTGAATATTACTTTCGGATTCAATATCGGTGGAATTGAGAGTCACATGATCAACCTTGTGTCTGCTAAGCCCGGCCTTTCCGAAGGTGAAGACATTGTAAAGTTGGAATTCAGGCATAATCAAAAAGGTGATCCCGAACACTATCCGTCAAAGGGCTATGCCTCTTTCAGCCTGACACCCTATAAAATAGACGGTAGGGACAAGGTCACTATTGAGCTTGCATGGAAAGACTTTAGCGGAGAAACAAAGACAAACAAGATCGAATATAAATACAATAAGACAACTG
>JAISES010000494.1 GCA_031263965.1 Prevotella sp.
GAAATTGTTCGATGGATATACCCTTTTCCTCAAGATGTATTTTATCCGATTCTGTTATCATAGCCATGAGTTTTATAATACAAAACTAAGAAAAAATATCAATGGATCAGCGTAATTGCCGTGAAAAGTCCCATATAACTATCCCTGCGGCAACCGAGACATTCAACGAATGCTTTGTACCATACTGCGGTATCTCAACGCAGCAATCGCACAAATCCACTACATCCTGCCGTACACCTTTCACTTCATTCCCCAGTATGAGCGCATATTTTCTGTTTTTATCCAAAGTAAGTTCATCGGGCGTAACACTATTTTGAGCCTGCTCTACGGCACAGATCACATAACCTTTTTCTTTCAGGCGCTTCACGGCATCAATTGTATTATCAAAATAACACCATTCCACCGAATATTCTGCTCCTAAGGCCGTCTTGTGTATCTCTGCATGGGGAGGCGTAGCGGTAATGCCGCACAGGCAAACAGATTCGACAAGGAAAGCATCCGATGTGCGAAATACCGAACCTATATTGTTCAAGCTCCGCACATTATCGAGAATTATGACTAAAGGGATTTTTTTCTCTTCCTTAAATTCTTCGACTGTCAGCCTGTTGAGTTCGGTTATTTTTTTTACTTTCATTTAATTCATTTATCTTCTAAATACACGGC
The DNA here is from genome assembly GCA_031263965.1 of Prevotella sp. Lineage (GTDB taxonomy): Bacteria > Bacteroidota > Bacteroidia > Bacteroidales > Dysgonomonadaceae > Dysgonomonas. Next base: position 664 of record JAISES010000494.1, read on the forward strand.
AGCACAATCGATCTGCGCCCCCATAGGAGGATTTCTCTTAGATAGTTTTATCTCCAGACTTTCTATTTTCTCGTACTTGCCTCTGAGCCGCTTCACAATGCGGTAAGCCACATGTTCCAATAATTTGGAAGGCATTGCCATCTCCGCCTTTATATCTTCATACATGTCCGCATAACTCACCGTATCCTGTAAGTCATCGCTTTGTCCGGCTTTCGATAAGTCTATACCTATTTTCAGATTAATAATATATTCATTCCCCACGATAGTTTCCTGAGGTACAACACCATGATTGGCATAAAAAACGACATTTTCAAGTAAAATATAACTTTTCATAAAGTGTCAGGATAAATCGATACAAAGCTAAGTTTTTTATTTATATTTGTTGTTTAATGGTTTAACAAAAAAGTTTAAGCACACCATGATTATGAGCAGAGAAACGCTAATCCCTGCAACGCAGCACAATGTACTGGCGACAGGAACTAATATTAAAGGAGAAATAGGTTCGGAAGAAGATTTCAGGATAGACGGTTCAATAGATGGCAACATCACCTGCCGGGGAAAAATAATTGTCGGGCAAAACGGAACAATTACCGGAAATATAACTTGTACGAACATCGAAATTTTTGGTCAGGTAAAAGGGTATATCATTTGTAAAGACACTCTTATCCTGAGATCGACATCGAGATTTGCCGGCGACATGAAAATGCAGATCATAGAAATAGAACCGGGGGCTCAAATCATGGAAAGTACTCTATCGATGATCAATAAGGCTTCGGAACCGGAATGACTTTTCCTGAAGGATAGGACTGAATACCAAATCGTTCGCTACACAAATAACTTAAAGAGCATCCTGATGAAAAAAATTGCATTTTCACTGTTATTTATTCTTATCTCATTAAATTTTTCTGCCCAATCGGCGGACGAAGAGGTAGGAGGATACATAAATGACAATAGCTTTTTTTCGTTAAATGAAAAATATCCTGTATTGAAAAATAAAATTCAGTCTCCGATGCTCAAAGCTCTTTCCGAAGCCTTGCTGTATAGTTTATTCAACCACCCCGAGCAGGCTGTGGCTTCAATAGACGTGCTGGTAAGAGATTATCAGGAAGAAATGGGTTTCGATAATGTAAAAAATATGTTAGCCTGGCAAAACAATATCTTGTTCCGCATGGGCGAATATTGTCAAGCTGCCGAAAGGGCTAACAGTTTTCTGGAACAGGTAGCTCCTCATCTGGATGCTGAAACTTTAGATCAGGTACGGTCAATCAACAGATACTACAATTCCATGTGTGGTCAGAAGAAAAGTGAACTGATCAGACCTGATAAGGATTGCGAAATACCGATATATACAAAAGTCATTGACCTGAAAAACTTCAGAAAGGGGCATTTACTATATGTACCGGTAACAATCGGAGAAAAAGAAGAACGGTTTATTTTAGATACCGGTTGTCCCGGAGGAGTATTTCTTTCGGAAGAATATGCCGACAATCTGGGAGTGAAAATTACGATGGACTCTCTGAGAGTATCAGGCATGGGTGGCACAGGCTGGGGGAAAATGGGTGTATTAGACAGCCTCAGCATAGGAAATATGACATTCAGAAACATCGTGGCAACCGTTACTCCATCCGATCCTGCAATAGATCCGATTTTGAAAATCAATGCGGTTTTAGGCTCCGACATTATGAAACTGGCCGGAGAAGTTCAGATTTACCCGAAAGATAAAAAAATAATTTTCCCTGTAAAGAAAACTCCGCTACCGGCTACAGGACAGAACTTAATGATAACCGGAGATGATCTTTTTTCAGTAAAAGTTTACTCAGACAAGCAACCGTTGATCATGCATTTCGACACTGGAGATTCCAGTGCCGGCCTTCACTATGATTATTATAAAAAACACGAAGAATATATCAAAAAAGAAGGAAAAAAAACAACTTTTATGACCGGAGGCTTTGGCGGGGTTAAAGAAAATGAATATTACATACTCCCCTCTTTTCCTCTTCGGATTGGGGATAAAAACTTCGTAATGAAAGACATTAATGTAGGCATAGATCCTATTACTATAATTGCAGGCAGGGACGGGTCTTTAGGAATGAGTTTTATAGATCTGTTTGACAAGATAACAATAAGCTTCGATCAGATGTTTGTTGAAGTGGAATAAAAATGCTAAGTTAGCATTGGCTAAATGCTTAACAAGGCTCTAAATTATATACAAAATGAGCATAAATAAAAGAATAACAGCCTTGCGAGGCTTTATGGAAGAAAAGGGGCTGCACGCCTTTATTATACCGAGTACCGACTCGCATCTGAGCGAATATCCTGCCCTGCATTGGGCTTCGAGAGTGTGGATCAGTGGATTTACAGGTTCGGCCGGAACGGTAGTAGTTACCCGCGGCAAGGCCGGGTTATGGACAGATTCGCGCTACTTCCTGCAAGCGGCTAATGAGTTGGACGAAAACCTTATCACCCTTTTCAAAGAAGGATTGCCAGATACGCCTTCCATCGAAGAATGGCTGATTGCAGAGCTTGAAAAAGGCGAAAATGTGGGTATCGACGGCAGCGTATATGCTGCAAAAGAAGCCATTAACCTTACTCTTAAGCTAAATATGAAAGGGCTGCACCTGATAAGCGATTATGATCCGTTCGATGCTATTTGGCACGACAGACCCGCTATCCCTAAAAATCCGATATTCGTTCTTCCTGAAAAATATACAGGCGAAGCCGCCAATAAAAAAATATCACGCGTATGCGATGCCGTAGAAAAGGCAGGAGCCGAATCGTTGCTTGTGGCCTCGTTAGATACTATAGCCTGGATATTCAATATCAGGGGCAACGACGTAAAGTGTAACCCTGTGGCCGTAAGCTATGCCTACATCTCACGAAAAGAAACAGTGCTGTTTATCGACCCTGAAAAACTGACTGCCGAAACGGCAGACTACTTGAAATCGGAAGGAGTAACGATTGCCGAATACGGAAAAGTGCTCGATTATGTATCGAAAGTCAAAACGTCGGTATGCCTCGATGGAAACAAGGTGACATTTAAATTATATAATACCGTTCCTCAAGGCCTGCGCATCGTAGATATACCTTCTCCTGCCGACCTGATGAAGAGCATCAAGAATAAGACGGAGATAGAAGGGTTCCGCAAGGCTATGGAAAAAGACGGAGTCGCTCTTGTGCGCTTCTTTATGTGGCTCGAAAAAGCTGTGCCGGAAGGTGAAGTTGCAGAAATCACAATTCCAGCCAAACTGGTAGAATACAGAGGACAACAGCAAAATTTCGTTGGCGAAAGCTTCGATACCATTTCAGGATACGGTCCAAATGGAGCCATCGTCCACTATCATGTAAGCGAAGAAAGCTCGTTGCCTGTAAAAGCGGAAGGTTTATTGCTTATCGACTCGGGAGCGCAATATTTTGACGGAACAACAGACATCACCCGTACAGTATCCACAGGTGCGCTTTCGGAACAAATGAAGAAAGACTATACGATGGTGCTGAAAGGCCATATCGGCATAGCCACAGCCATATATCCGCAGGGAACACGCGGTAGCCAGATTGATATCCTTGCCCGCAAAGCATTGTGGGACAACGGGCTCAATTATCTGCATGGCACAGGCCACGGTATCGGCCACTTCCTCAACGTGCACGAAGGGCCTCAAAATATCCGGATGAATGAGAATCCGGCAACCTTGCAAATCGGCATGGTTACGTCTAACGAACCGGGACTATACAGGGCAGGGCAATATGGCATCCGTATCGAAAATCTTGTATTGACCCGACACGAAGTTACTACCGGATTCGGAGACTTCTATTCGTTCGAAACACTTACACTTTGTCCGATAGATACCACTCCTATCATCAGGGAAATGCTGACCGGCAAAGAACTGGCATGGTTCAACGAATATCACAAACAAGTTTACGACCGCCTGTCTCCGCTACTGGATGCAGAAGAAAAAGAATGGTTAAAACAAAAAACAAATGCGATCTAAAATATCCTGCATAGTTTTGAGCCTCCTGTCGACTGTCGGGATGGAGGCTCAAGACATTAAAAATGCATTCAGGCTGGAAGCCGATATTCCACAGATCACAGACAAACTTTATTTCGGACAGTACTGGTTAGGACAATCATACGCCATCGACTCCGTAATACCAACAAACGGGAAAGTTATTTTCACCGGAGAGAAACAACTCGATCCGGGCGAATATTTCTTGTACTCGAAAACCGGATTATTAGTAAATCTACTTTTAGATAAAGGTCAAGACAATGTCCGCATATCGGTAAACCCATCGGACACGAAACAAAGTGAAATATCAGGAAGTGAGGACACCCGCTTATTGTGGGAATACCAAACTTTATCTCGAAAGGCCGAAACCCTGAAAAAGAGTTTAGCCCAAAAGCCCGACAAAGATGAGGCCGACGAGGTGAAGCGTTTACAAGACGACATTCTCCGGCTTATAGCCAAATATCCAGGCACATGGTTTGCAACATATGCAAAAGGCGACATACCCGT
>JAISES010000002.1 GCA_031263965.1 Prevotella sp.
TCCCGCACCACGAATGCGAAATTGCCCAAAATACAGCAATGGAAAAGCATCAGGTAGTAAAATACTGGATGCATAACAATATGATTACCATAAGCGGGCAAAAGATGGCGCGCTCGTTAGGTAATTTCATCACATTAGAACAGCTATTCGCAGGGGAGCATGAACTGTTGGAAAAAGCTTACAATCCAATGACAGTCCGTTTCTTTATCCTTCAGGCTCATTACCGCAGTACGGTAGATTTCAGCAACGAAGCATTGCTGGCTGCCGAAAAGAGTTTAGAGCGTTTGTTCGATGCATATGCCCGGATAGATAAAGTTCCGGCTTCACCGGCATCATCAGCGGATGTAAAAGGCATTCGCAGTAAATGTTACGACGCACTGAATGATGACCTGAATTCTGCAATAGTAATAGCCCAATTGTATGATGCCGCTACAACAATCAATTCGGCTAATGCCGGAAATATTACACTAAATCAGGAAGATATAAACGAGCTGAAGGATATTTTTGATATATTCCTGTTTGGCATATTAGGAATCCGTAATGAAGCAACAAGCTCAAATAATAACAACGAAGCTTTTGGAAAAGCTATGGATTTACTATTAGATATCCGGCAAAAAGCTAAAGATAATAAAGATTGGACAACATCGGATCAGATACGTAACGAATTAACCAAGGCCGGTTTTGACATCAAAGACGGTAAGGATGGCGCTGAGTGGAAGCTTAAATAATTAAAGGTATACCTTATAACTTCGTTGCCCGGAGCATTTCGCGCTTTCCGGGAGGGCCGGGAAGCCGTTCGGTTTTATATCCTGATTGTTGCATCATACGCCGCACCACCCCTTTTGCACAATAAGTAACCAGCAAACCTTGTTCGTTTGATATATTATACATATGATCGAAGATATGTTGCGACCACATTTCAGCTTGTTTATCGGGTGCGAAAGCATCAAAGTATATTATATCGGCAGATTCTAAACTGCTGAAATCTAATTGATTCAAATCGGCCTGTATCTTCGTCAAATAAAAATAGGGTGTAATCTGCTGCTCTGTTCCCCATTCCGCTTCGTGTAGTTTATAAAACAATTCCTGTTGTTCCCTTGAATACTTTTCCGCATAATTCAGTTGCCTGATAATAGAAAGAGGCAAAGGATATGCTTCTATTGTAGTATAATGTATTTCCCGGGGAGCATCTGATTCTACGAGTGAGAGGAAAGCATTCAAACCTGTACCGAAACCGACCTCAAATATGTGGACTACATCTTGTTTGACCTGACGTAACCCCGCTTCGATAAAAACATGTTTAGATTCCTGAACGGCGCCGTTTACCGAATGGTAATGTTCTTCAAGTTCGGGCAGAAAAAGAGTGTGAGACCCGTCAGCTGTTATTTCTATCACCAGTCCCACACTCATACTTGCACTGTGTTTAATTACTACTTTTCGATCAAAGCCACGGCATATGCGGCAAAACCTTCCTCACGGCCAACAAACCCCATCTTTTCGGAAGTTGTTGCTTTGATCGATATATCATCGACAGAAATCTGTAATATTTCAGCCATTACTATCTGCATCTGAGGTATATGCGGATTTATCCTGGGTCGTTCGGCACATATGGTAGCATCGATATTCCCGATACTATATCCTTTTTCCCTGATTACATCCAGTGTTTTTTTTAGCAATATCTTACTGTCAATATTTTCATATTCGCCTGCTGTATCAGGAAAATGAAAACCTATATCGCGTAAATTCGCAGCCCCCAACAAGGCATCGCATATCGCATGTATCAATACATCGGCATCAGAGTGCCCCAAGAGACCCTGGCTATGTTCTATTTTGACTCCCCCCAGCCACAATTCGCGGTTGCCGGCAAGGCGGTGCACATCATAGCCAAATCCTACACGTACTTTCATTATTTTATTTCCAATTATTTAAACAGGTTTTTCATTGCATCTATATCGAATGCCAAAGAAAAACGAAGTGTTTGATCTAATGGGTTTTGCTGAGCTGTGGCAAGCATATAAGCTACATCCAGTTGGAATGCTGTAAGCTTGAACCCTGCACCAAAACCTATATACTGACGATTTCCCTTCATCTTATTCTCATGAAAATATCCTGTACGCAGACGGAACTTACTGTCATAGTCATATTCGGCGCCCACCGACCACATAATTTCTTTCAACTCTTCGGAAAATCCTCCGGGAGCATCGCCAAATGATTTGAAAATACCCGATATAGGATTGATATCCCTATATTCTGTAAGACGGGTGTGGAATTCATTCTCTGTTTCTCCATCTTTTTTAACAGGAGGCGTTGGCACCAGATATTTATTTATATCGGCACTGAAAGACAATGTACTAACTTCATTAACCGGATACATCAATGAAGCGCCGATACGTAAATTTGTCGGAATAAAGTCATTGCGGGAGCTTCCGTCTGTAGAGATCTTCGTCCCAATATTTGAAATATTAAAACCAAAGCTGAGTAAACTCTCTGATTGTCCTATATTAATATACGATTCATTATAACCTGCTATATCAGCGGCAAATGCATTACCGGCAGTAGTACCTTCAGACGAACCTGTATAATCGGTACGAATATAACGCACAGTTACCGCACCCGAAAATGTTTCTGTCAATTTACGTGAATAACCTATATCGAAAGCCATTTCGTATGGAGAAACACTATTCAAAAAATGACCGTATTGGTCTGTTACATTAACATCACCAATAGAGAAATAACGGATAGAAGCGCTCAGCGCCTGGTTATTTTCATTTCCCAATTTATAATAACCGACTCCGTATACCAATGCGACATCGTTCACTATTTTTCTCAGCCATGGTGTATATGACAAACCGAAGCCCGCTTTACTTTGTATAAAAGCGTATTTTGCAGGATTCCAATGCTGTGAATATATGTCGGGAGCCGTTGCAACACCGGCATCTCCCATACCTCCACTTCGCGCATCAGGGGTTATAACCAATGAGGGTACAGCTGTCACTATCGGATTTAAATCCTGCGCAAACACAGTATTTACAGATAGTGCAAAAATATTCATCAGCAAAATCGATTTTAAAAGACTCTTCATTTATTTATTGTTTAGATAATTAATTTTTATTTGTTAAGAAACTGTTTGAAGTTGCTAAGACTATAATAATATTCTCGCTAAAATTTAAACAGTCTCTAAGGTTTATATAGTTTGTAATATTCCTTGATCTTGAGTATATAACACTTTTTTATACTATTTATTGTCTCTACTCCCCAATTTAACATCAGGGAAATCAACATATTTTCACTTCAAACAATTGATCGCCTTCTATTGAGCCGATTAAGTTATTTCCAATTGCTACCTTGCCCACTCCGGCAGGAGTGCCTGTAAATATCAAATCCCCTGTTTTCAGTGTAAAAAAACGGCTGGCATAAGCAATGATCTTATCTACAGGATGTATCATACAGGATGTATTCCCCGACTGTACCGGTTTACCATCTATTTCCAATCTGAAGTTAAGATTATTAATTGATTTGCTATAAACATCTTTATGAACAAATTTCCCGGCAACAGCAGAGTTGTCAAATGCCTTTGAAATCTCCCACGGCAGACTTTTCTTTTTCAGTTCGCCCTGTATATCCCTTGCCGTGAAGTCAATACCAAGGCTTATCTCTTCATAATAACGGTGGGCAAATCTTTCTGCAATATTTTTCCCTACTTTATTTATCTTTATTACAAGCTCCGCTTCATAATGAATTTCAGATGAGAAATCCGGAATATAAAAATCATTGTTCTCTCCACTCAATAATGCGGTATCGGGTTTCATAAAAAGAACAGGGTCATCATCTTTATCTGATGGAGCCCTGTTCATTTCTTTATTATGATCGTAATAATTGAGTCCTATACAAATTATCTTCATTATCAACTTATTTAATCTAACGCAAAGATATTAAAAAGCTTTCTTCTTCTTCTTTATACCTCCAAACAATTGACGGAATCTCATCGTAAGAACGCCAAAAACACCTTCTGCAAAAATGCCGGAATTCATTTTAGATGTTCCCAGCATCCGGTTTACGAATACAATAGATACCTCTTTTATTTTAAACCTGAGGCAATATGCCGTATATTTCATTTCTACCTGAAAGGCATATCCTTTGAAGCGGATATTGTCCAAGTCTATCGTTTCCAGAATAATACGTTTGTAGCA
>JAISES010000506.1 GCA_031263965.1 Prevotella sp.
ATGAACTTATAGCGGCAAACAAGCAATATATAACTGATTTTAAATAACTTGAAGTGACGGCGGAGTATGGAATTACATGCTCCGCTGTTAAACTAATGTTGATATATCGGGCTAAATCAATCATAATGTTAGTATTGGAAGGTTAAGTTTCGGAGGTGAAAATGAACGAAAATGGGCTTAGAATGGGTGCAAAAGCGAGAGCGCTTTATGATTGGATCACTGAAAATATCGACAATGGATTTTTTGAATATGAATCAAAGCTGCCGTCTGAGAATATGCTTTGCATCAAATTCAATATAAGCAGACAGACTGTGAAAAACGCTTTTGCAGAACTCGAACGCTCGGAGTATATTGAAAGATTTAAAGGGAAAGGCTCCTTTGTAAAAAAGAAAGTTGTTACTAATCATGTAAATACCATAGGTGTATGCCTATCATATCTAGAGCAGTATATGTTTCCAAGCGTAATTGAGGGAATCGAAGAGGTGTTTAGCAAAAATGGTTACGGGATTGATCTGGGACTTGGACAAAACCGAGTGGATATTGAGAGATTGTTTTTGAAAAGGATGCTTGATATGAATGTGTCCGGCCTGATCGTTGAGGGTATAAAGACTGCTTTCCCGAATCCAAATACGGAATGCTATTCTCAGCTGATTGAGGCAAAGATTCCGGTTGTTTTCATACATAATCATTATGTGAATTTTAAAGCTCCCTCTGTTGTGATGGATGATGAAAAGATTATGTACGAAGAAACGAGAATGCTTATTGAGGCGGGACACAGAAAAATTGGCGGGCTTTTTAAGTTTGATGATATGCAGGGGATCAAACGATATGCTGGATTCATAAAGGCGCTTATTGAACATGAGATAAAGATCGACGATAGATATGTGTGCTGGTATGAGGGGGCAAAACTTGATGATAGGAAAGAGCGCATCAGGAGTGTAATGGACAATTTTGCGGAAGATATAATTGGGAACTGTACGGCGATCGCTTGTTATAATGATGTGACTGCGTCGTTTGTAATAAAAAGGCTCGTTGAAAGAGGCGTGAATGTCCCAGAAGATATTTCAATAGTGGCGTGTGACAATTCGAGTATACTCGGAGGCTCAAACATCAGGCTCACCTCAGCGCAGCATCCTAAAAAAGAGATGGGGAAATATGTATCTAAGGTGCTTATGGATCTTATAGAACATCCATATAAAATCAAAGAAGAAAAGGTTACACATGTGCTTCCTACAGATATAATCATAGGAAATTCGATTAGAAATATAAATGAATAGTTACAGTAACATTATATCGTTCATTTGCTAGATGGTGTCCACACAAGTTAAGCCAAAAGTGTTGCCCAAAGAACAATCGCTCTGATTTGAACGGCAGCAACAAAGGAAGTAGTGTTTTTAGCGTATCTCGTGGCAATAGCGCGCCAGCGTTTCAAGTGCAGGAACGCATTTTCGACTAAATGGCGAATCTTGTATAAGTGCTTGTCATATTTTCGCTGTACAATACGGTTTTTCTTTGAAGGAATTACCACCTGCATCCCTCTGCCCAGCGCATAACCGGCAATTTCATTGGTATCGTAACCCCGGTCTGCCAACAGAAACTCTGCGGCAATACCATCTATCAAGGCAATAGCTTCCTTACAATCAGCCCGGGTACCCGCTGTGACAAGTATTCTGACCGGCATACCATTCGCATCCACGGCCAGATGTATCTTGGTGTTGAGCCCCCTTTTGTACGTTCCATATCCTGATTTCCACCAACGGCGCCAGCAGCATGAGGATGAACTTTACAATGTGAAGCGTCTATCATCAACCATTCAAAGTCAGGGTCATCCACAAGAGTTTCCAACAGCTTTTCCCAGACACCGCTATTACGCCAGCGGCGGAATCTTTCGTGCGCAGTCTTTCATTTTCCGTAGTCCGGGGGTAAATCGCGCCACGGTGCGCCCGTTCGCAGTATCCAACAGACCGCGTTGAAAAACCTCCGGTTGTCTTCAGCGATTCCACCCCATTGACCACGTTGGCCGGGCAAATGAGGTTCTATGACTGCCCATTTTCCGTCCGTAATATCATGTCTGTGATAATCTGCTTGCATAAAGATTCCCTTTTCAGCTTTTCTCTATTATACCATATGACTCGTGTGGACACTATCTAGCAATAGGAAGATAAGGCGATGTTTAATAATAGAATAGAATTATTGAAAAATGAGTATAATGAATTGTCTGATTTTTTAGAAGAACAAGGACAGGTTTCTTTCGCGACATATATAAATGATAATTACAAGAAATCTCTATTATTGTCCGCTGCAAGTTATTTTGAAACTATTGTAGTAGAAATAATTATTGAATACGCGAAATTCTGTTCTGGCAATGATGAAAAGATCGTGTCTCTTATTGAGGGAAAAACACTAAACCGACAGTATCATACTCTCTTTGATGGGGATAGGCAAAATGCAAATAAGTTTTTTGGCTTGTTTGGGGACAAAACAAAAGAAAAAGCCAGAAAAATGCTTGAAGATGAATCATTATCTGATGCAGAAAGAGCTTTTTTATCTATAGGGAGGGAAAGGAATAAATTGGTACATAACAACTATATTGAAGTAAGCATAAATTCAACTTTTAATGAAATATATAACCAATATGAAATGGCATGCAATTTCGTGAAGTTCTTACGGACTAGTAAATTCCCAAAGTAAGAGCAACAGTAGCGCGAGAT
>JAISES010000130.1 GCA_031263965.1 Prevotella sp.
ACGGTGAAGGCGCTGGGACCTGTAGAATTGGTGGATCGGGTTAAGGGAGAGAGCGAGAAAGTGAGGGGGATGTATGAAATTTGACGGCAACAGATTTTGCTCGCCGTTATGTTCAATCACGCATCCGCTGCTAAAAGAAAAATATCAGATACGGTTAACGTACCTCAATGTTCTTGCGGATTTTATCGAAAAATATGCCAGTAAGGACATGTTTTCCCAAGCCGCATTTGAAACTTACAAAGCAGCATTTATGTTTGATGGCAGCGAATTTGAGCAGATAGACAGAGGTAAAACTACCGCAACTTTTAAGAACCTACTGAAGTTTCGTTTTAGACTATTCAAGTACTATTCATTCAGATATGTTCTCTTGTGTGACTTGATAATGCTGACCTGCCCAAATGATAAATCAAAGGCAGCATTGATTACCGGGGAAATCAAGTCAGTAGTCAAAATATCAAAAAATAGTGTGGAAGATTTATACGCACTATTGTTTGAGGGGCAGAGTTCCGATAAAACGTGGTCACTGGCAGAATATCACCTCGAATGCTGGAATAAGAATAAAAGTTTTAAACAACTGCCGGAGAAGAAAATCATGATAAGTTCCAACATGAGTTCCGGCAAATCCACATTGATAAACGCCATCGTCGGAAAGCGTATAAATCGAAGCATGAACGAAGCTTGCACTACGAAACTGCACATTATAAACGACAAAGCTTTTGAGGATAATTATATTTATGAATATGATTATACGCTGAATATGAATGCCGATATTGTTACACTAATGGAAAACAATCCAAAAAATAAGAGTAACTTTGTTTTTGTCGCTTCGTATTTTCGTTTTAGTGGAGAGAAAAAATCACGAGTTTGTCTTGTAGATAGCCCGGGAGTAAACAACTCACTGGACAAGACACAGGAAGAAATCAAACGCTTAATTGTATCTCAGAGCTTTGAGGTTTTCGTCTATGTTATCAACGGTGAATATATCGGCACAACAGACGATCTTACCTATTTGCAATATATCCAACCCAATTTATCAAGAAAAAATTTTTTTTGTCATTAATAAACTTGACCGTTTCAGGCTTTTCGAAGATAACATTGAAGAGAGCGTTATAAGGACTAGGGAACGTCTCGCATCTTTGGGGTTTATCAATCCGGTTGTATGCCCCATTTCCGCCTATGCGGGTTTCCTTGCAAAGCGGAAGATGTATGATAACGATTTGGACGAAAGCGCGTCAGACGAGTATGCTCTTCTGACAAAAAAATTTAACCGTCCGGAATATGATCTTTCAAGGTTCTATAACGGAGAAACACTGACTGCCGCTGAAGACTATCTAAAAAAAGCTGATAAAAAGTTTAAAGATGAGCTAACACTTGTTCATAAAAGCGGACTTCTTTGTTTTGAAATTTTACTTTATAACGAGGAGACAAATATATGAAAGAGGTTTTCATCAAGTATAACCCATACAAGGTTGAAACAGAAATTACCATCAATGGTAAGCCTCCAAAAGAAAACAGTGCCTTAAACGTCAAAGACAGGCGGCTTCAGGAATGGATTGAAGATTTGCCGAAGATTCTGCGTGACGAAGAAAACGCAAATGAGTTCAAATTGACATTTCAGGGAACTATTCCTGACCACGAAGACATTTTATCAGTTATTACTTCGGCTAAAAATATCCGGGTTGAGTATTCACATATTCCTCCGAAGGAAAAAATTCAAGAGAAGATCGGTTTGATTAGCGACATTTTTTCGGATATTGTGAACTGGCCTTTTAAAGAACTCAATGACGATGCCATGAAACACGCCTTTGAACTTGCAATGACCAGTGATTTTGAGGTGGATGTTGTCGCCACAATGAGCGCTGGGAAATCCACGCTTATAAATGCTCTGCTAGGCCGGAAACTTATGCCGTCGAAACAGGAAGCATATACCGCCGTCATTACCAGAATAAAGGACAATGACAGTAACCAATATACCGCTGTTGTGTATGACAAAGACAATAACGAAATTGAGCGCCAGAATAACCTCACGCTGGATATTATGAGCCGCCTGAACAGCAGTACACAGGTTTCTACCATCAAGATTGAAGGTGACATTCCTTTTGTTACCAATGGCGATGTATCGCTCGTTCTTGTTGACACACCCGGTCCGAACAACGCAAGAGACCCTGCTCATTTTGAGACAACCCACGGAATGTTGACCAAATCATCTAAAACCCTTGTCCTCTACATTCTTAACGCGGGACAGTTAAGCGTCAATGATGACAGCACATTGTTAAATAAAGTTTCCGATAGCATGAAAGTAGGCGGAAAACAGTCAAAAGATCGTTTTCTTTTTGTTGTGAACAAATTGGATGAGTACCGGAAAGGAGAGGACAGTATTGAAAGCGCTTTGCAGAAGACGCGATCATATCTTGAAGAGAAGGGAATTGAAAATCCTAATATTTATCCCGCAGCAGCATTTCCGGCGCTTGATATTATTAGTTTCCTTGCCAAAGACAATACGATGTTAGAGGACGATATTGACGAAATGGAAATGAAAGTAAAGAAATTTAACCGTAATGAGGAGTTTCATTTCGATTCCCCTAAATATGTTGCGCTTCCACCCAGTGTATGCGGTGAGATCAACAATGTTCTGGAAACGGCCAAAAGAGAAGAGGACAAATACAGCGAGGCTCTGGTTCATACAGGCATCGTTCCACTTGAAAAAGCGATTGATTTTTATGTGAATAAATACGCCCGTACTGCGAAAATCAAGAATGTGGTCGCAACTTTTGAAAAAAAACTTGAGGAAACCAGGTCATTTGAAAGCCTCAAGGAAAATATTGCCGGAAATAAAAAAGAACAGGCAAAAATCAAACACCAGATTGAGGAAGTTGAAAAGAGACTTGCGGACGGTAAAAACGCTCGTAAATACAAAGATGAAGTTAACAAAGTTGATATGTCGGCCCCTGTATCCGAACTTAATCGTAAGAGTATTCAGGCAGCCGTTAAACGCATAACGAAGGCAAGTGAGGAAATTAGCGAAACGAAGCGCCAGGACTACGGCAAACGGGCCAGTCTGAAAAAAGTGGCCCAATTGATGCGGGAAAACGGCCTGAACGCCCGCCGGAGAAGAAAATTCATCCCTACCACCAACTCGAACCACGGGCTTGAGGTGTGTGAAAATTGGTTAA